>JBGQDD010000204.1:0-6404 GCA_041495665.1 Candidatus Acidiferrum sp. | reverse complement strand
TATGAGCTGAAGGAAGAATTTGATGGGCCGCCGGAGAAGGGACTCGTGGAGCTCGCGGACGCGCTGGTGGCCAAGGGAGTCAAGGAAATTTCCGGGGATGTGATCGGCGACGACAGCTATTTTCCACGGGAACGCTATCCGAATGGCTGGGAGATCGACGACATGGTGTGGGAGTTCGGCGCGGCCATCTCCGCGATCGTCGTGGACGACAACACAGTAGCATTGACTCTCACGCCTGGCGATCAGGCGGGCAATCCCGTGCAGGCGGCAGTGACTCCGGCGACGCCGGATTTCACGGTCGAGAATGATGTGACCACTTCCGCCGCGGATGTGAAATCGGAGCTGACGCTCACGCGGGAGCCGGGCTCGAATCTCGTGGTGGTGAAGGGCAGCCTGCCGGCGAAGAGCGCTCCGCGGAAACTGGTTCTGGCGATTGAAGAGCCGGCGCAGCATGCGGCGACGCTGTTGAAGCGGCTGTTGGAGGAGCGCGGAGTACGGGTGGCAGGGGTCGCGAGAGCCCGGCACGTTCGTGCGGAGTTCGGTGGTGATCCAGCTATCCTGGCGGAGCACGTTTCCGTGCCGCTGGGCGACGCGGTGAAACTGATCAACAAGATCAGCCAGAACCTGCACACGGAAATGCTGTTGCGGACGGTGGCGCGACAAAGCGGAGTGTGGGCCTCGCCGGACGAGCTGATGAAAGTTCCAGCGGATTTTTACGCGGCGGCGGGAATCGCGCCCGGCGATGTGATTCAGACGGACGCCTCCGGATTGTCGCGGCACGATTTGGTTACCCCGCGGGCCATTGTGGCGTTGTTGAGTTTTGCTCAGCAGCAGTCTTGGTTTGGGCCGTATTCCGCGTCGCTGCCGGTGGCGGGATTAGACGGCACGCTGGAAGACCGCATGAAAAACACGCTGGCGGCGGGAAGGATTCACGCGAAGACCGGCTCGGTCGAACACGTGAGGACACTTTCGGGTTTTGCGGATACGCCGGGCGGGCGGCGGGTGATCTTTTCATTCTTGAGCAACAATCAGGGCGGGAAGAGTCGCGAAGCGGCGGATGCTTTGACCGGACTGTGCGTGGCGATGCTCGAGGAGTTCAACGTGACGTCGCCGAAGCGCGGGCTGGAACACAAACACCCGCAGTGAGACCGAGGATTGCACATGGGGAAAGAATTCATCGTTACGGTGTTTGGGAGTTCGCGGCCGCGCGAGGGTGACGCGGATTACGAAGAGGCACGGATTCTGGGGCGGGCTTTGGTGAAGCATGGTTTCTCCGTTTGCAGCGGCGGTTACGGCGGGGTGATGGAGGCGGTGTCCCGCGGCGCGAAAGAAGCCGGCGGAAAAACGTGCGGGGTGACGGCGGAATTCTTCAAGGCCGCGAAGCTCAATCCCTGGATTGACGTGGAAGTGCGGATGAAGACCTGGGAAGAGAGACTCTTTGAGCTGATCCGGCGCGGGGATGGGTTTGTGGCGTGTAAAGGCGGGACGGGAACGCTCGTGGAGCTTGCGGCTGTGTGGGAGATGTTGAACAAGACGGTGATGGCTAGGAAACCGTTCGCGGTGCTCGGAGATTTCTGGCAGCCGGTTCTGGATCGCGTGCGGGAAGTGGAATTGGGACATCCGGCGCCGTGGGGCGAGGCAAACGGGCGGCTGGTTTATGTGGCGACGACGCCGGGCGACGTGGCAAGTCATTTGACCACGAAGTTGAAGCAGACCTAACTTAACGATGTCACGAACGGCACAAGACGTTTTGGAGTTCGACAAACTACGGGAATTGCTGCGGTTGAGGACGACGTGCGCGCCGGGGCGGCGAGCGGTGAATGTTCTCGATCCGGGGATGGAGCGTGCGGCACTGGAATCGGCGTTCGCGCTGATTCGCGAGGCAGTGGAATGGCTGCGCGCGGGGCGCGAGCTGGGATTTGGCGCGCTGGCCGATCCGCAGGGCTGGCTGGAACGGATCGAGGGCCCGGGTATGGCACTGGAGCCAGGCGAATTCCTGGATGCGGCGTCGTTGCTGGAAACGGCGACGTGGTTGCGGCAACAGTTTCGAGAAGAAGCGGTGAAGTTTCCCTTGCTGGCGGCGCGGGCGGCCGCGCTCGGTGATTTTCGAGATGTACACGCAGCGATCCGGCGGTGCGTGCTGCCAAACGGCGAGATCAGCGATGATGCGTCGGGGATGCTGCGGCGCATCCGAGCGAGCATCACGGAGACGCGCGATACGATCCAGAAGAATCTGAAGCAGATATTGCGTGCGCGGAATGCGGAAGCGGGAGACGACTACGTCACGTTGCGGAACGATCGCTTCGTGATTCCCGTGCGGGCCGAACATCGGCGAAGCCTCCCGGGCGTGGTGCACGGAGCGAGCGCGACGGGGCAAACGGTGTTCATGGAGCCGTTCGAGACCGTCGAGGCGAACAACCAGCTCGTACAGCTTTCCGAGGACGAGGCCGCGGAAATATTGCGGGTTCTGCGCGAGCTCACGGAGAAGCTGCAATTGGTCCGGGGACCGCTGCTGGCGGCAGCCGAAACGATTGCGGAACTCGACTGCGTGTTTGCGCGGGCGCGATTCGCGCGGGATTTTGACGCCGCGATGCCGGAATTCTCCGCGACAAATGAATTGCGTCTGGAGGGCGCGCGCCATCCAGTGCTGGAGGACAAACTCCGCAAGGAAAATCGCGCCATTGTTCCGATGACCTTGACCCTCGGGGGAGAAGAACGCGTGCTGGTGATCAGCGGACCAAACACCGGCGGCAAGACCGTGGCGCTGAAAACCACGGGAATGGCCGCGCTAGCGGCGCAGTCTGGAATTCCGGTGGCCGCGCAGCGGGCGGTTCTGCCGCTATTCGACCGCGTGCTGGTGGACATCGGCGATGAGCAATCGATCGCGGCGGATTTGTCCACGTTCTCGTCGCACATGTTGAACTTGAAAACCATGCTGTAGGCCGCGACGCCGAATTCACTCGTGCTGGCGGATGAAATGGGCACGGGAACTGCGCCGGAGGAAGGCGCCGCTCTGGCGGTGGCGCTGCTGGACGAATTTCGCGCGAAGAACTGCATCGTGCTGGCGACCACGCATCACGACCGTTTGAAAACGTACGCATCGACTACGCCGGGCGTGGTGAACGCGGCGGTGGAATTCGACGACGTGAATCTGCGGCCCACGTACCGCTTGATGGTAGGCGTGCCGGGCGGCTCGAGCGGGATCGCGATCGCGAAGCGGCTGGGGATCGCCGCGGAAATCATAGAACGCGCAAGGTCACTGCTGACGCCCGAATCGCGCGAAGCCGCGGACCTGATCGCTTACTTGCATCGCAGCCGCGACGAGCTGGATCGCCTGCAGAAACAGATGGTTGAAGAGCGGCACGCACTAGAGGAAGAACGCAAGAAACTGCGCACCGAGTGGGTCGAGCGGCAGCAGAAGCGCATCAAGGAACTGGAAGCACAGTTCGCGGAGATGCAGAAGCGCTTTGATGAAAATGTGGCGCGCGTCCTCGAAGCGGTGAAAGAACGTGAGCTGCGCGCGCAAATGGAGAAAACGGCGCGGCGGAAGATGCAGGACGTCCGCGGCGAGGCACGCGAAGAGCTGAATGCCGCGGTGGTGCAGACCATCTCGGAATCGCAATCCGATCTCGGCGTCCATGCCGCTTCGCCGGAGGCGGTCAGCGCGGACCGGCTGCAGCCCGGCGCGAAGATTCGCGTGCGCGGGTTCAGCAAGCCGGTGCTGTTGCGGCGAATTGATGGATCGTCCGCCGAAATCGAAGCCGGTCCGCTGCGGATGAAAGTGGCGCTGGAGGAAATCACCGGTGTGGAAGCAGCGGCACCCGCGGCGAAATCAGGTTCACCGGCGGCCAAGCTGCAGAGCGTGACGGTGACTTCGCAACGCGGGGAAGGCGGCATTTCCGACGAAATCAACGTGATCGGCATGACCGTGGAAGAAGCCACGGATCGCCTGGACAAATTCCTGGATGAGGCCGCGCTGGCGCGCAAGACGCGCATCAGGATCATTCATGGGCACGGAACGGGCGCACTCCGCAAAGGGATTGGCGAGTTTCTGGCTTCGCACCCTTTGGTTGAGAAACATTCGTTTGAGACCGAGGAGCACGGTGGGAAAGCCATCACCATCGTGGAGTTGCAAAGATAGGAAAATGGAAATCAGAAAATAGAGAGTAGACAGGCATTCGAATTCTGCTTCTATAGAGATACAGGCCTCACTGCTTTGCTATACTCGCCGCGTTCCGATAGCCAATTCACAACGAGGTGCCTGGATGAAAATTTTGAAGAATTTATCGTCGCATGCAAGAGCCGGACGAGAAATCGGCCGATGGGGAGTGGCCGTCGCGGCGATTTTGGCCACGCTGGCTGGGATGGCGATCACGGCAAGCGCGCAGGCGCCCGCTCCGAAGAGGACGGTGATTCGCGCAGGGCGCGTGCTGAACGTGCGTACGGGGGAGTTGCGCGCCAATCAAGCTATTGTGATTGAAGGCGACAAGATTGCGCAGATCGCGCCGTCCAGCGAAGTCACGGCGGGTCCCGGGGACACGACGATCGATCTGCCGGATGCCACGTTGCTGCCCGGCTTGATCGACATGCACACGCATCTGACGTTTGATTTGAGTTCGCTGGGGTACCAGGGGCTGTCGATTTCAACGGCGCGCGAAGCGCTGCACGGCGCGAGGAACGCGCGGCGGACGCTCGAAGCGGGTTTTACGACGGTGCGAAACCTCGGCGCCAAAGACTATGCGGACATCGCGCTGCGCGATGCGATTAATGATGGCGACGTCATCGGGCCGCGCATTGCCGCGTCCGGCCCGGCGCTGGGAATTACCGGCGGGCACTGCGATGAAAACTTGCTGCCGCCCGCGTTCCACCTTCAGGGAGAAGGAGTGGCCGACGGCGTCGAGGGAGTGCAGCACAAAGTTCGCGAGGTCATCAAGTACGGCGCGGACGTGATCAAGATTTGCGCCACCGGCGGCGTGCTCTCGAAGGGCGATGACCCGAACGCTTCGCAGTATACGCTGGAGGAAATGAAGGCAATTGTGGCAGACGCGCACCGGCTCGGGCGGCGCGTGGCCGCGCACGCTCACGGCGCGGAAGGCGTGCGCTGGGCTTCGGAGGCCGGCGTCGATTCGATCGAACATGGCCACTTGATGGACGACGCGGCCATCGCCACGCTGAAGAAAAACGGAACGTATCTCGTGCCGACGCTTTTCCTCGGCGAATACATGGAAAAGAATATGGACCGCAGCGACATCCCCGAGTACTCGAAGCAAAAGATGCGCGATGTGACCGCCGCGATGCGCAAGAACATCGGAAAAGCGTTTGCCGCCGGCGTGAAGGTGGCGTTCGGCACGGACGCGGCGGTGTATCCGCACGGACTCAACGCAGGTGAGTTCCACGTTTACGTGAATCTGGGAATGACGCCGCTGGCTGCCATCCAGACGGCGACCATCAACGCTTCGGATTTGCTTGGATCAAAGTATCTTGTCGGCACCCTGGAACCAGGTAGGTGGGCGGATGTCATCGCAGTGGATGGCGATCCGACAAAGGATGTCGCCACCCTCGAGCATGTAAAATTTGTCATGAAAGGCGGCACGATCTATAAAAACGACTACGCCAAACGGTAAATTTCTCTAAGCGCTTACTGGATTGCGCGGGGTCAAAGTCGTCGCTCCGCCTCAGAATTTTGCGAAGAGGCTAAGAATGTCGGAGAGAGAGTGAGATCGCCTTTAGGGATTGCGCCACGAACATGAAAAACTGGCATCATGCGAAGGTCACAGCCCTGTTCGGTGCCACCGGCGTTCTCAGCGCTTCTGTCTGGCATTTGGTAAGCATCGTTCATCTACCGGGCTTCATGTTTTCGCCTGTCCAGTGGCCGAGCTTCCCGTTCGCAGTAGTACTTGTTTTGACCACGTGGGGCGCTAGCCAGTCCGGCCTGCTGCCCTTTCCTCCCTCGCGCCTCGCGCACCGCGGATGGATAAGTGGTCTGGTAATTGCGCTGTCTTACCCGATTGCGATGCTATTGATGGCCGTCGCCGTGCTCGCGGAGCTCGTCAATAGTCCGAGTGACAGCGGCAAGCCTGATCCACCTCCGCTTACTGGGTTCGCGGCGCTCCGAAGCGAGTTGGCAATTCCAGCGGCCCTGCTTCTCGGCGGAATTCTGGTTGTTTGCTTGACGGCATTCGCGGTGCGACTAATTCTGCGAGCGTGGCCTAAGCGCGTCTGGGCGTGGGCTCTTGCTGTTCCGTTGGTTGTTTTCTTCCTGACGATTGCGGCGGGTGAATTACTGTCCTATCTAAATCCGAAGTCAATTGAGGTAGGCACACCTGACTTGGGGGAGTTGCTCCTTTATGGAAGTGCACGGGGCGGACCCTTACTCCTTTTCATCGGTCAGCCAATTCTGAGTG
>JBGQDD010000203.1:0-6430 GCA_041495665.1 Candidatus Acidiferrum sp. | reverse complement strand
TATCGCCCGCGAATTCTCCTCCTCCGAATACTCCAAGAAGATCGCTGGCGTCATCGCCGGCGAACCACCCGCAATCGACCTCGCCGACGAGAAGCGCCTCCAGGACTGCCTCGTCGCTCTCGCCTCCGAAGCCTCCGTCCAGTCCGCCCACGACATCTCGGACGGCGGCCTCGCCGTCAGTCTCGCCGAATCTTGCTTCGCCTCTGTAGTGGCCGGTCTTCAGACCGGTTCTTCTCCCGCCGGAGCGCGCAGCGCGCATCTCGGCGCCACTATCAGTTTCACCGCCGATCCTGCCCCCACCGAAGCCGCCCTCTTCAACGAACGCGGCGCCCGCGCTATCGTCTCCGTCACTCCATCAAAACTTGCCGCCGTTCTCGATACTGCGAGACAATACAACGTGGCGGCGCACCAACTCGGCCAGGTCACCCGCGATGGTTCGTTCCGCATCGAACATAAGGGGCGCGCGGTGATCGACAGTTCCGTTGAAACTCTCCGCGACGCCTGGGCCCATTCGCTCGAACGCATTTTGGCGGCAAGATGATGATAGGGATAGCCAATTTCTCTCGATGGCTGATATCAACCGTAGCCTTGCTTCAGGGCGCTTTTTTTCTTTACATCACCTACTACACTTACAGTTTGTATGGCTCCCTTCACGCGCAATGGATCGCCCGTGTGTTATTCCTGAATGCAGCAGCCCCTTTGACGGGCATCCTTTCTCTTGCAACCGCATATTTTTTCTTTGTGCGGCGAGTATGGGCGAAATACCTCGCTGCTTTCGTGTTCATGGGTGTAATCGTTTGGTTTCTGACGGCTATCTTTTCTAAGGAACCACGGGAGCTGGACGAACTAGTTTCATTGCTGCCATCAATGACGGCGCTCGGGTTCTTGCTTGCCTGCTGGAAGACACGTCAAGTCGAACGCTCGGAGAATTTGGATTGATCAGGAGCTTCACCATCTTCGACGATCACTTCCACGACGAGTGTGGTGTCTTCGGTGTCTTCGGCCATCCCGAAGCCGCGAATCTCGCCTATCTCGGCCTCTACGCGCTGCAGCATCGCGGCCAGGAGTCCGCCGGCATGGTCTCCAGCGACGGCACGGACCTCTACCTGCACCGCGCCATGGGCAAAGTCGAAGAAATTTTTCAGCCGAGCGTGCTCGCGCAACTTCCCGGTAGCCTCGCCATAGGCCACACGCGTTACTCCACCGCTGGCGACAAAGCGCTCCTCAACGCCCAGCCCATCATGATCGACTGCAACAAGGGCAAAGTTGCGCTCGGCCACAATGGCAACCTCACCAACGCCGCCGAGTGGCGCCGCCGCCTCGAGCATCGCGGCTCCATCTTCCAGACCAACAGCGACACCGAAGTCATCGTCCATCTCATCGCCCGCTCGCAAGCACGCAATCTTTCCGGCGCGATCGGCGATGCGCTCAATCAAGTCGAAGGCGCTTATTCCCTCCTCGTGCTCACGCAGGATGAACTCTACGCCGTCCGCGACCCCCGCGGCTTCCGTCCGCTGGTGCTGGGCAAATTAATGACGCCAGGCGGCTTCGTTTCCTGGTTGGTGGCCTCAGAAACCTGCGCTTTTGATCTTCTCAACGCGCAGTACGTTCGCGAGATCGAGCCCGGCGAAATGGTGCGAATTTCCAAATCAGGCATCGAGTCCATCCACTTCGCACCAGAAAAGCAGCTCCAGCAGTGCATTTTCGAGCACGTCTATTTCTCCCGCCCGGACAGCATTATTTTTGGCCGTTCCGTAAACGAAAGCCGCGAGATGCTCGGCCGCCTTCTCGCACAAGAGCATCCCGTCGATGCGGACATCGTCGTCCCCGTGCCCGATTCCGGTGTCCCCGCAGCCGTGGGTTACGCGTTGGAATCCAAGATTCCTTTCCGCATGGGCCTGATCCGCAACCACTACATCGGCCGCACCTTCATCGAACCATCGCAAGCCATCCGCAATTTCGGCGTGAAGCTCAAGCTCAATCCCATCCGCGGCCTGATCGAAGGCCAGCGCGTGATCCTCGTCGATGATTCCATCGTGCGCGGCACGACCAGCCGCAAGATCGTCCGCATGGTCCGCGAAGTCGGCGCGAAAGAAGTCCACGTGCGCATCAGTTGCCCCCCGACGATTTCCCCGTGCTACTACGGCGTGGACACGCCCACGCGCGAAGAATTGATCGCGTCCTCAAACACCCCCGAAGAAATCTGTAAATTCCTGGGCGCCGATTCGCTTGGCTACGTTTCTCTCCCGGCGCTGCGCCGCGCGGTCAGTGATACCGAAGGCAAGTTTTGCACGTCTTGTTATACAGGTGTCTATCCGACGGATCTGGTGCAGCTCGAGGTGCGCGAAAGCGCGCCCAACGGCAAATCCAGCGAAACTACTCATGGCAATGGAAGCGAATCCGCGCCCGCAGAGCGGCCGGTGGTGGTGGAAAGTGAAAGCTGAAAAAAAAACTAAGCCGGAAGAAGCCAACGTGCCGGTGAAAACCAAGATTCAGCGCGAGATCATCGCGTGGTTCTGGGTCGGCCTTGCCTTTCTCCTCATCAACGGCACGATCGGCCAGGCGCGCGTCATTCCCTCCGGCTCGATGGAGAAGACACTGCTCATCGGCGATCACCTCATCATGAGCCGCATCGGCTACGACGCCGGCGTGCCCTTCACCAACTGGCACTTGCCGCTCTGGCGCAATCCCAAGCGCCAGCAAGTGATTATCTTCAAGCCGCCGTTTGCGCCGGACACGCCGGACTACGTGAAGCGCGTCATCGGGCTGCCCGGAGACACCGTCGACGTTCACGATGGCGCCGTCTGGATCAACGGCCAGAAGCTTGCAGAAAATTACACCAATGGCGCGAGTGAACCTTACGACATGCACGCACCGTACAAGGTTCCCGCGGACTGCTATTTCGTCATGGGCGACAATCGCGGAAATTCCTACGACAGCCGTTTCTGGGGATGCGTCCCGCGAACGGACATCATCGGAACGCCCGTGCTGATCTACATGTCGCTGGACGTTTCGCCGGAGGCTTGGGAGCCGGGAAAGATTCGCGAACGGTTTTATGCCTACGCGAATGCCCTGCTGCATCCCAGAATCGTCCGCTGGAACAGAATCTTCCGGACGTTTTAGTTCTTGTTGAACAGTCGTGTTTGAAAACAGCCGCCGGGACCCTCCACGGCGCTCCAATGAATTCCTGTCAGTGACCGGCGCCCGCCGCGGCGGGTGCGCCCCGATCGGAAAAAGATCAGAAACGGAAGCGAACAGGTCTCTAATGAAATATGCCGACGCTGGGGTGAATATCGCCGTCGCGGATGACGCCAAGCAAAGAATCCGCCACCATGCCAGCCGCACCTTCACTCCCGGCGTGCTCGGCGGCATCGGCAGCTTTGGCGCGCTCTTCGCGCTCGACAGCAAAAAATGGAAAGAGCCCGTGCTCGTCTCCAGCGCGGACGGCGTCGGCACCAAGCTCAAAATCGCTATGGCCATGGGCGTGCACTCTACTGTCGGCGGCGACCTCGTCAATCACTGCATCAACGACATTCTGGTCCAGGGCGCTGAGCCCCTGTTCTTCCTCGACTACCTCGCGATGGGCAAGCTCGATCCGCAGGTCGTCGAGCAGCTCGTCGAAGGCATGAGCCGCTCCTGCCGCAAAGCCGGCTGTGCCCTCATCGGCGGCGAAACCGCGGAGATGCCAGGATTCTATCCGCCCGGCGAATACGATCTCGCAGGCTTTATCGTCGGCGCCGTCGAACGCAAAAAACTCTTGACCGGCAAGAACGTCCAGCCCGGTGACACTCTAATCGCGCTGCCGTCCGCCGGCCTGCACACCAACGGCTATTCGCTCGCGCGCAAACTTGTCTTCGAAATTGCCAAACTCAAGCCGGATACCTATGTTGCCGAAATCGGAAATAAAATCGGCGCGGAGCTGCTGAAGCCCCATTTGTGCTACGCGCCCGCTTTAAAAAACATCGTCGCCCGCGGCTGGGTTTCCGCCCTCGCGCACATCACCGGCGGCGGCATCCCCGGAAATCTGCCGCGTGTGCTGCCCAGTGGCGTGAAGGCGGAAATTGATCTGGCGTCCTGGCCCGTGCCGCCGATCTTCAAATATCTCGCGAAGCTCGGGGAGATCGATACGGACGAATTGCTGCAATCCTTCAATATGGGCGTCGGGATGATTCTTATCGTGCCGCCGAAAAACGTGAAGTCCGTTGAAATCGACTTGAAGAAGCACCGCGAAAAATTCTTCCGCATCGGCCGCATCGAGCGCAGTGAATCCGGCAAGGCCCGCGTCGCTTACTCCGGCTCCCTCAATCTCTAGCCGTAAATCTGTAGCTCACTCCTTCAGGGATGAGGCCCTTCTCTTCTCGTTTATTCTCTTTTCTTTGTATTTTGCGCTCTCTGCGTTCTCTGTGCTAATTCCATGCATTCGTTTTTCTCTCAGTTTTCTGTTGGCGCATGACTCGGCCGCCTCGCCCTCTCCCTCTTCGGCATTTCCTGAGCCAGTTTCTCCAGCCACTTCAATTCCACTCGAAACTGCTCGATCGTCAGGCTGACCATCCACACGGCTTCGTGGTATGTATGTCCTACTTCCTCCAGGATGCTCGCAAGCACTTCCTTCTCTCGCGCAACTTCCTTTTCCAGGAATTCTCGTCGCCTTTCCAGTTGCTTCTCGAAAATTCCCGGCTGTGCTTGCCACGAAAGCGCAATCCATGTCAGGAACGGCGGCTGCTCCCTATGCGTGGTCCACTCTTGATGTTCTAAAGCATTCGCGAGAGCCGCGCGGCCCTTCGCCGTCGTCTCAAAAGTGCTGCGCTCCGGTCCCGCCGCTGGCTCGCCCGTTTCCGCGGCGCGAATCATCCCCGCCCGCGCCAGTTTCTCCAGCGAGTAATAAACTTGCGGCCGCGATAGGTTCGCCCAGTCCCGAATCTCCCGCCGCTCCAGCTCCAGGTTCGCCTGATACCCATGCATCGGCCGCTCCGCCAGCAAGCTCAACAGCACCAAGTCCGGCGTCGTCAACTCCACTTTTCTCGCTAAGCCTGCATGCCTCCTCGGTCTCTCCGCGTATCTTTGCGCTTGGCGCCTGCCCCGGCCGGGTCGGGGCGTCTCGGAGTTATCTTCTCTCTTCATTTCTTTCCCGTCTTGCGCTTCTTGCTCCAATACCACCATTGGCATTGCTCCGCCGGCAGCCGCGGATTCCGCGCCTGCGCCACCGCCGCGCAAAAAACATCCAGCACGCAGACATCTTGATGCTGCCCTGCGACGCGGCTCAGCTTTTCATACATTCGCTGTGGACTCTGCCGCGCCAGTTGCCCCACGCTGCGAATTCCCAGCAACTCAAAATCCCGCAGCATCGCCGGTCCGATCGAAATCAAGTCTCCGAGTTCCCGCGTTGCTCCCATCATAAAAATCTCCTTGACTTGGCTTTTGGCCTTCCCTATCCTTAACTAGTCTAAATAAGACTAGTGTCAAACGCAAGGAGAAAATTACCCATGCGCCCATTCGTTTTCGTTGCTTTCGCACTTTTGTTTGTTTTTGCTTCCGTTCGCGCCGATCAAACTCAGGAGATCAAATCCATGAACGTCAAACGCATCACCCCGGTCCTGCTCGTCAAGGAGATCGAGCCGATCATCCCCTTCTGGGTCGATCGCCTCGGCTTCACCAAAACCATCGAAGTCCCCGACGGCAATAGACTCAGTTTTGTGACTTTTCAGAAAAGCGCCGCTGAAGTGATGTACCAAACTTACGCCAGTGTCGAAAAAGATGCCCCGAAAGAAGTCTCCGAAACCGCCCGCAAAGGCCCCACTTATCTCTACGTGGAAGTCGACAATCTTGACGCCGTCCTCGCCGCAATGAAAGACGTGAAAATCGTCATGCCCGCCCGCACCGCCTTCTACGGCATGAAGGAATTCACCGTCCAAGACCCCGGCGGCCATTTTATCACCTTCGCCCAACCCGTCGCCGCGCCCCAGCATTAGAACGCATCCTGTCACCGGTCGGCCATTCGATTAGCGCTGGTAAGGCCCTTTATCGCACTGGAAAGGCTTGCAACTTTTCCCGAGTCCTGGGGTTTAACAACTACAGGGGGCGCTTCAGACTAACCTGAGGCGCCAGTAGGCCTTCAGATCCCGTTAGGTTGAGGACGGCAATTCCGGATCTGAGGAAAGGTCTAGAATGCGCTATCTAAGGTATCTCGCTTTACTTGGCATTTTCATGCTTACCGCAAGTTACTCCCAGGCTCAAGTATCCGTTGGCATTGGAGTCGGCCCGGGCTACGGCTACCTCGGCGCAGCCCCCGTTTGCTCGTACGGCTACTATGATTACTACCCCTACGAATGCGCACCGTATGGCTTCTACGGCCCTGACTACTTTGTCGGCGGTCTCTTTATCGGGGCCGGCCCGTGGTACCACGGCTATTATGGCCGTGGTGGATACGGCT
>JBGQDD010000202.1:0-6434 GCA_041495665.1 Candidatus Acidiferrum sp. | reverse complement strand
TGCGCCAGGAATTGGTGCCGAAGGTGCCGATGTATTCGTCCTGGGCGAGCTTGATGGATTGGTTCAGGGTCTGTCCGAGATAGGCGAGGGCGGTGGCGGCTTTGGGTTTGAGTTCGCCGCGAGCGACGGCGGAGATGGCACGGCCCAGGGCAGAACTGAGATCGCAGGCAGACATGAAATCTTCACAAAAGAAAGAAGATATATCCTCGCCAGCCTGCTTGGCGGCGCGGGATTGCGCTTCCTTCTGGGCATGGAAGTAGCAAAGATGCGGATGGCCGGAGCGGCGCGGAGTGCGGCAGTGGCGGCCATCGGCAAAGGTGAAAGCACACAAGCCGGAACGGTCCTTTTTATGCGTGACTGCAGAGCGGTCGTTTTGCTGTGCGGCCGAAGAGCGGCCAACGGAGCGGTTCGTGGACATGGAAGTCTCCAGAGAAGCAAGATTTGAGTTGTAAGGGGAGTCTCGCGGAAGGCGAGGCGCACTACTTTACAGGGGTAATGTACCAGAGTCGTGACCTGGTTGTCAATAACAATCTGCTCGGAACGAAACTGGTCCCACGGTGCCGAGACGACGGCTCATTTCTGCAAGAGACGTTTGAGGACTTCGGCGGGGTGGCCTTTGGCTTTGACGAGGGGCCAAACATGTTCGATTTTGCCGGTTTTGCCGACGAGGAAGGAACTGCGGACGATGCCCATGAAGGTGCGGCCCATGAATTGTTTTTTCTGCCAGGCGCCGAACTTTTGGATGGTTTTGTGAGTGGGGTCGCTGAGCAGTGGGAAGTTTAGATTTTGCTTGGCCTTGAAGGAGGCCTGGGCTTTGACGGGATCGGCGCTCATGCCGAGGATGGCGACGCCGAGCTTGTCGAACTCTTTTTTTGCGTCACGAAACTCGGACGCTTCGATCGCTCAACCGGAAGTGTTGGCTTTGGGGTAGAAGAAGAGGAGGACGCGCTGGCCGGCGAAGTCTTTTAGGGCGACGGTTTTGCCTTCATCGGATTGGAGGCGGAAGGCGGGGGCTTTGGCGTTGATTTTGAGCATGGGAGAATTCCTCGCGTCGGATATTAGAACCTGTGACCCTACAGCCAGCGCTGCGCTTTCGCAAATGCCCGCAACTGGCGCGACAACTCGAAATACTGCTCTGGAGGTTTTGGAGTCTGCGCGTGATTGTTCACCGTTGAAAAGCATTCGTAAACACGCTTTGTGAAGGTGGGCGTGGTCAGAGTTAGGGACGACTCGGGAATATCGGTCACAATGATCACAGTGCCGTCGGGACACCGGACATCGCAATAGTTATCGCGCATAGCGTAGAAGTTCCCGTCATACCAGGCGTGAAGGAATGTCTCGAACTGCTGCTGGCTCAGTTTCTTAGTCCGCTTCCCCTTAGCTCGTGCGAAAGCGTGTCCCTCAAAGCTAGCGATGTCTTTGGTAATCGTAAGAGCGAATGCAGGACACTTTCCGTAGCAACCGGACGCAAAATACTCCAGCGTGACGCCCGTCGGCTCAGTGGGATACGGTGGTTTTGGTGGCAGAGGAGCGTCGTTGGGAAACCCTGAAAGCGACGCAACACACTCATCTCGTGCATCTCGGCGTGCCTCTGGCGATTGTTGTCCGAAATTCGCCAAAACGATGAGAAATATAGCGCCTAGGGGCGCGGGCGTGAGTCGCATCACTTAAGAATACGACTTGTAGGGTGATTATGAGAAGTGAAACAGAAACAAAAATTCAGGAAAGCAGTTTGCGGAGGATGTCGTTGACGGCCTGCGGGTTGGCTTGGCCGCGGGTGGCCTTCATGACCTGGCCTACGAAAAATTTGAAGACGCCTTCATTGCTGGATTTAAACTTGGCGACGTTGGCAGGCTCCTTGGCGATGATTTCGCGGGCGGCATCTTCGATAGCAGAATCGCTCACCTGGGCGCTTAGGCCTTCGGCGGCTACGATTTCTGCGGCGGTGCGGCCGGACTCGAACATGGTGGCGAAGACTTTTTTTCCGATGGCGCCGGTAATTTTGCTGGATTCGACGAGCTTCACCAATTCGGCGAGGGCGGCGGGCGAGACGGGGCTCGCGGCAATTTCCTTGGCGGAATCTTTCAATCCGCGAAGAAGTTCGGTCTGCATCCAGTTGGCGGCAGCCTTGCCAGGAGCTCCGGCTTTGACTACGGATTCGAAATAATCGGCGAGGGCTTGAGAGTTGGTGAGGACTTCGGCGTCGTAGGGCGTAATGCCGTAAGAATTGACGAAGCGGGCGCGCTTGGCTTCGGGCAGTTCGGGGAGGCTGCGGCGGACTTCCTCGCGCCAGGCCGCGCTGATGTGCACGGGGAGCAGGTCCGGCTCGGGGAAATAGCGATAGTCGTGAGCTTTTTCTTTCGAACGCATGGAGACGGTGTGGCCTTCGGCTTGATTCCAAAGGCGCGTTTCCTGCGAGATGCGTCCGCCAGATTCGAGAACGCCGATGTGACGCGCAATCTCGTATTCGAGAGCTTTTTGGAGGTAGCGGAAGGAGTTGAGGTTTTTTACTTCGACCTTGGTGCCGAATTCCCTTGAACCTCGCAGGCGCACGCTGACGTTGGCGTCGCAGCGGAGCGAGCCTTCTTCCATGTTGCAATCGCTGACGCCGGTGTAGAGCAGGATCTGGCGCAGCGTGGTGAGGTAGGCATAAGCCTCTTCGGGCGTGCGCATGTCCGGCTCGGAGACGATTTCGCTGAGCGGGGTGCCGCCACGGTTGTAGTCAATGTAAGCCTTGGTGGCAGATTGCGAGAAACCTTCGTGAAGGTTTTTTGCGGCGTCGTCTTCGAGGTGGAGGCGGGTAATGCCGATGCGCTTCCTGGCGCCGCCAACTTCGACTTCGAGCCAGCCACCGGTAGCGAGCGGCAATTCGTATTGCGAAATTTGATAGCCCTTGGGGAGGTCCGGGTAAAAGTAATTCTTGCGGGCGAAACGCGAATGATCGTGGACGGTGCAATTCAGCGCGAGCGCGGCGCGCATGGCCATTTCTACGGCGCGCTTGTTGAGCACGGGCAGAGTTCCGGGTAAGCCGAGGCACACGGGGCAGACGTTGGTGTTCGGTGGAGCGCCGAAGCGCGTCGAGCAGCCACAGAAAATTTTAGTGCGCGTGAGGAGCTGGACGTGGACTTCCAGGCCGATGACGGGCTCGTATTTCGCGAGCACTTCCGGCGCGATGGACGTCTCGTCTGGAGTGGATTTCGCCATAGGGAAACGAAGATTATAACAGAGCCGGTTGCCAGTTCTCAGTTGTCAGTTCTTAGTTTTAAGTTTTTAGTTTTAAGTCAGAAACGAAGAGCGGACGGCCTCAGAAGGCCGTCCCTACAGGGAGAAGAATGGCGGCGTAAAGTCCTCGCCGCAAGGGAGCAAAGCACGGGTCTGAAGACCCGCCACTACAAAGCGACGGATCGGCGCAGCGCGGGAAACATGTGTTCGGCGACAGCGTAGCCGCCGAAAAGAAGCGTGGCGTAGAGGGCGTCGCCTGCCAGGGTGTTCCAGAAGAAGGGGACTCCGGAGACGTAGCAGGCGACGAGGCCGGAAGCGGTATGTGAAAAGCCGCCCAGGAATTGCCAGACGGCGAAATTCGTGACGACGAAGAATTGGATGGCGCCGAGGAGCGTGGCGAGACTGATGCGGACGACGGTGCGGCGATCGCGCAGCCAGAGGCCGATGGCCACGTTGATGAGGAAGCTGGCGTAGACGATGGGGATTAGTTTGTGGAAGCCGATAAAAATGTCGCCGAGGAAAAGAGCGAGCAGGGGAAAGAAAAACGCGAGGCGGCGGTCGCGCAGAACGGCGCCGGAGAAGAGCGCCATCGCGCCAAGGGGCGTGAAATTCCACGGATGCGGAGCGATGCGCAGGGCGGCGGCAAGCACAATGAGAGCGAGCGCGAGCAGGGTGCGATAGAGCAGATTTTCTTTTTGAGACATTTCGGCGTTCATCTTGTTGTTTCCTCCATTTGCGGCAAAAGATCGCAAAATACAAAGCCATCGCGGTTCACAACTTCTCCCGTTCGAATAAGAATGGGAGATTGAAAAATGGGGCCATCGAAGACGAAGGTGTGGAACTCGCCGTTTTCGCCGCACGGGTCGGCGTGGGGCGGAAGATCGCGGAAGAAGGATTCGTCCAGTTCGCGGCCGGCGAAGCTGGGATCGAGAACTTTGGTATCGACGCAAGCGGCGACGGCGCGGAAACGCTGCTCGTGGAAGTAGCGGATTAGTTCGCGTGAATCGCGCTTCCAGATGGGGAAGAGCGCGGTCATGCCGATACGGGCGAGGTTTTTCTCGCGGTAGGCGCGGAGGTCTTCGAGAAAGATATCGCCGAAGGCGACTGTTCGAACGCCCTGGTTGTAGAAGAGACGGAGAGCTTCTTCCATGCGCGCTTCGTAGACGGGATTGACGCATTGCGGCGGGATGGAGACTTCGTGGAGCGGCAGACGGAGTGACTCCGCGTGCCGCTGGAGAAGTTCGCGGCGAACGCCGTGCATGGCGATGCGGTCGTAGCTTTCCGTGACGGTGGTGAGAAGAGCGACAACCTGGAAATGCTTTTGCTGGAGAAGCGTGTGCAGCGCCATGGCGCTGTCTTTGCCGCCGCTCCAGCAGAAGAGGATGGGTTCGGGTGTAATCATAAACGTTTTTAGTTTTTAGTTTTTAGTTCTTAGTAAAAAAAGGCATATCTCATTTTTGTATTTTCGTGCGTTCCGTTTATCTTGGATCACTTTTTCGTGATTCTCCTCTCTGATTCCACGGCTCGAGCAGAAGAGGATGGGTTCGGGCATTTTTATCGAGACCAGTTAGCAAACTTCATCTGCTCACTTCGACGGAAAATGGAAACGGACACCAGTCAGGAAGTTGAGGTGCAACGCCGGAAATCCGAAGGCGTCTTCGTATTTTTGGTTGGCGAAATTGTTGAGCTTGGCGTGAATCTCGAGGCCGCGAGGAAACTCATAGGAGAATCCTGCATTGGCAAGCACGTAGCCAGGATTGCGGAACAGGCACGGAAAGCCGAGCTGGCAGGCGAAGGTACCGTCGTTGGGCTCGATGTCGAGTGTGGCGCCGCGGACGAAGGCGTTGGTGTTGAGCGTGAGGCGACGATGACGCCAGGTGATGTTGTATCCGGCGGAACTGCGCGGCCGGCGGAGGAAGGGCTGCCCAACTTCGAGCGGAGACCCAACCAGAGTGCTGCCGTCGAGAGCGAGAATCGCGGTGTCGAGCCAGGTGTAGGAAGCGGAGACCTCGAGCGAGCGAAGCGGACGAATGCGAAGGCTGGTCTCGAGACCCTGCGCGCGGGAGTTGGCAAGATTGTCCGAGGTGAAAGTGCTGAGATTGGCAAGCGATCCGCCGAGAACGACAATCTGGTCTTTGTAGCGATTGTAGAAATAGGTGACATCGAAGACGGCGCGATCGGCGAAGAAGCGTTGTTCGATGCCAGCGTCGAAGCTGATGTTCTTTTCGGGCTTCAGCCGTGGATTGTCGGTGAAGGCGAGATCGAAACCATTAGGAGCGCGGATGCCGGTGCCGAAGCTGCCGTGAAGCCGCGTGGCGCCGACAGAATTGTCCGATGGCGCCTCGCGGAGGATATAGGACGTGGCGATGCGCGGATTGACCTTGACGACAGAGCTTGCGGGAATAAAAGGCCGGGAGCCGGGAGCGGGGGGCTGGGTCTGAGGCGGAAGCAAATCGGTACGGAGATCGTCGATGCGCAAGCCTGTGGTGAGAAACCAACGACGAACCGGGTGCCAGCGATTTTCGGCAAAGTAGGCGTAGCTGGCGCGGGGAAGAACGAAGGCAATGTTATTGGCGTCGGCGATGAAGGTGTCTTGCACCTGCTCGTGGTTGTATTCGAAGCCGTAGACGAAGAGATCCTTGCCAGAAACGGTGACTTCGCCGTGAGTGCTGGCGACCACGCGCAGATTCTTGAGGTAAGAATCGCCGAAGGGGGAGATGAAGTAGAAACGGTCCGGAGCGACGCTGGCGGAAAAGACTTGCTTCAGACGAGGCGTGAATTGCTCGGAATAGTTCGCCTGGTAGGCAAAGAGATTCTGCTTGTCGCGGGAAACGGTGTCGAGGCCAAAAAAGAGTTGATCGGGATCGGAGCCGTAAGGACCGGGTACGCCGGCATCGTTGGTGTTGCCGAAGAAATGAAGAGTGAATTGGCGCTTGGGGCTTCGGGAATAGCCGAGGCTCAAGTAAGCACTCTGGTTGCGATAGTAGTCGTTGGGGACAACGCCGTCGGAATCGAGGCGGGAGAGGTTATAGGCCCAACTGAAGCCGCGAGTGAGGCCGCTGCCGCCGGTGGCGAGACGGCGGGTCGAATAACTTCCGCCTTCGCCAAGGAACGAGAAATGAGGCGGACCGTCGCCGGTCTCGCTAACGACGTCGATCACACCGGCGACTGCATTGGAACCAAATAGCGCGCTCTCCGGTCCACGCGAAACT
>JBGQDD010000201.1:0-6462 GCA_041495665.1 Candidatus Acidiferrum sp. | reverse complement strand
GTTACTTCTATCTAATGGAATTGCCGTCCGCATCCACGACGTGCACCGTGCCGAGGTTCAGCTCGCGAATTCCGGCCTCCACCTTGGCAAGGTCCCCGACCACCACCCACACCAATCGATCCGGGTTGAGGAAGGACTTCCCCGCGGTCGTGAGATCGTTTGCGGTCAGCGCCCGCACCTTGGATGCATACGTCGAGTAGTAGTCGTCGGGCAAACCATATTGCACGATATTCTCAATCGCATCTCCGACCTCGGTCATAGTTTCGCGCGAACCCGCCAGGCGAAGGGTTCGATTGTCTTTGTCCTTATTGAGTTCATCCTGCGAGATGGGACGAGCGCCAAAAATGTCGCGCAACTCTTTGTTGATCTCCACGAGAGATTCTTTCGTCTTATCCGTCTGCACCGGCGCTTGCGTCACCCAGGCGCTGTCTCCGCGCGCAAACTGAAACGCCGTGCGAGCGCCGTAAGACCAGTGCTTGTCCTCACGCAGGTTCATGTTTACGCGCCCGCCGAACGTTCCGCCCAGAATGTCGTTCCAGATTCCCAGCGCAATTTCCTGCGGGCTGTTGCGCGGCGGTGCGATCGTTCCCGCCAGGATAAAAGACTGCGCCGCGCCCGGTTTATCGATCAAATACACTTCGGCCTGCTTCGGCGCCGCCACCTTCGAAATGCTCTTCTTCGGCGTATTTCCTTGCTTCCAGGACGCAAAAGCCTTTTCGAGCTGCGGCTTAATTTCCGCCAGCGTGGTGTCGCCCACGATCGCCAGCGTGGAGTTGTTCGGCCGGTACCACGTCTCGTGGAATTTGGCGATCGCGTCGCGCGTCAATTTGGCGACCCCCGCTTCGGTCAACTCCAGTCCGTAGGGGTGCTCCTTGCCGTAAAGCGCCGGAGTAATCACGCGGCCCGCCATCGCGCCCGGGGAAGTCTTCGCCCGTTGAATCGCGGCAATCTGCAGCTTCTGCTGGCGCGCGAAATCTTCCTGCGGAAACGAAGGCTGGAGCAGCACATCGGAAAACAACGCCAGCGATGGCTCCAGCTTGCTCTTCAGCGACGAGAGATAAACCGTCGAACTGTCCAGCCCGGAAGCTGCCTCAAGCTCTGCTCCCAGCCTCTGAATCTCATCGCTAATTTGCAGGGCGTTGTATTTGCTCGTGCCACTGGTCAGCAGAGAGGACGTCATACTCGCGGTACCCGGCGTGGCTGGACTGTCCGCGGAGGTGCCCGCATCCACGAGCATGGTGAAATTCACAAGCGGCAATTCATGACGTTCCGCCAGAACGACTTTCAAACCATTCGAAAGCGTCATGCGTTCGAACGCCGGCAGCTTCACGTTTGGCGTCGCGCCGACTTCCGGGAGCTTCGAACGGTCCGCGCCCGCGCTCGCCGTCTTATATTCCGGATAGGGCGCCACTTCGAGTTGATAGAGACCGTCGCTGAGCCAGCGCCGCGCCGCATCGCGCAAATCCTGAGCCGTGGCTTTGCGCACGCGCTCCAGCGAAATCAGGTACGCTTCCGGATTTCCCGTGAATACCTGCCCGCGAGCCAGGATGTCGGATTTTCCGCCAAAGCCTCCGATGCGGTCGAGCCCGCGCACCAGATTCGCTTCATAGGCTGTCTTGACGCGCTCCAGCTCTTCCGCCGTTGGCCCGTCCTTCAGGAATTTGTCGAGCTCTTCCTGCACGTCCTTGTTAATGGGCGCCAGGCTTCCCCCGGGTTTCGCCGACGCACCAATACTGAACTGGCCGCCGATTTCGTTCGGATTGATGCCGCTGTTCACCGAGGTCGCGACTTGCTCGTCATACACGAGCCGCTTGTAAAGCCGCGAATCCTTGCCCGCTGCCAGCACGTCGCTCACCAGGTCCAGATAATCGGTGTCGGCCTGGCCGTATTCCGGAACATTCCAGATGTTGAACACGCGCGCCACCGGCACGCGGTCCTGCGCCTGCTGGCGGTGTACGCCGGTCATTTTCGCCACCCATTCCGTCTGGTGCGCGACCGGGGGACCGGCGGGGATATCCCCAAAATATTTCCCGACCTTTTCGCGGGCCGTTTTCACATCGATGTCGCCGGCAATCACCAGCGTGGCATTCGAAGGCCCATAGTAAGTCTTGAACCACTCCTGCACATCCGCCAGCGACGCCGCGTTCAAATCCTCCATCGAGCCGATCGTCGTCCACGAGTAGCCATGCCCGGCTGGATAGGTGTTTTCGGTGATCAGATGCCGCGAAATGGAATAGGGCTGGTTATCGCCCTGGCGCTTTTCGTTCTGCACCACTCCGCGCTGCAGGTCCAGGGTCTCCTTGTTAATGGTGTTATAAAAATGCCCCATGCGGTCGGATTCCACGAACAGCGCATAATCCAGCGCTGATGTGGGCACATCCTCGAAATAGTTGGTGCGGTCGGAATTGGTTGTGCCGTTCAGGTCCGTCGCGCCTACGCGCTCCATCGCATCGATATAGCGCCCCTTGAGGTTTTCGCTGCCCCCGAACATCAAGTGTTCGAACAGGTGTGCGAACCCGGTCTTCCCCGGCTTCTCGTTCTTGGAGCCCACGTGATACCAGATATTCAGAGCTACGATCGGTGCTTTGTGATCTTCGTGAACGATCACGGTCAGCCCGTTCGGAAGCACAAATTTCTCATAGGCAATCTTGATGTCTTGCCCCGATGCGCCTACCGCCACTATCGTCAACAGCGCCGCGAGCAGCGCGAATGCTCGGGCGGCTCGATCATTTTTCAAAACCATTTCCCCTCCGTATTTTCTAACCTCTCTAGCCTGTATTTCTCCGTAAAATCGATCCCGCCCGTCGGTAGCTCGTAGGGCTCGCCTGGCGTTTACCCTGACCCTTGTCGGGGAGGCGGGCCGGCTCTTTTCCTCTGCGGTGTGGTGGGTCAGATAGGCAAACGAAGAACCACCCCTTTAGTACAAGACGTATGGCGCCGCCGGAGGTTTCAACAGTTGATCGTGTTTCGAGCAGCGACCGTCAGTATACCGCGCGATTCTGCGTTCTCTCCTTGCTTGCCAGTGAAAACCGCGGCTCGGGCTCGGCTCGGTCAAGGAGTCTCCTCGTCACATATTCCCCCAAGGCCGGTCCATGCTTGAACCCGTGTCCCGAGCCGCCGCCCACAAACCACACGTTTTCCATCCCGGGATGCTGGTCGATCAGGAAATCCCCGTTCGAGGTGTTCTCGTACTGGCAGACTCGAGTTTCCACGATCGGGGCGTCCTTCAAGGCCGGGAACCGCCGCTCCACATACGTTCGAACCCGTTCCCTCATCACCGGTGTGACGATCCGGGACTGCGTGTCAGGATCGATGAACTCCCCATGCCCGTCATACGCAATCTTCAATCCTCGGCTTTCAATATCCGGCATCCCGTAGAAGAGGTCCTCCTGAAACAACCAAGTTGGCAGCGCCGGTGCTGCAAACCGCGTGTCGCCGCCCGGTATTCCAAAGAAGAAAACTTCCTGCCGCGTAGGGAAGATCCGTGCCCCAAGAACTTCCGGAAATATCTTGCCAAGCCACGCTCCGCAAGCGAAAACAAATTGCTCCGCGCCAATCCGCTCACCCTGGCTCGTTACCACCTGTTCCAGTCGTCCCGATCCCGCTGGCTTGAGGATCTGAGCGCTGCAATACTGCACGCCCAGCCGCAGCGCGTCTTCCACCAGCGTGGCCACCGCGCGGCGCGCCATCAGAACTCCGCTATGGGGTTCAAAAATCCCTGTTTTAATGTCTTCAAACGATACTTGTGGATATTTTTCCTCGAGCGTGGCGCGATCGTATTCTTCAAATCGCACCTTGCAATGCCTCAATGCAGCGGATGTCCGCCGCAGCTTAGAATCATCTTCGCCGCCCAGCCAGAGCACGCCGGTCTCATGAAACAACGGGGCTTTCGAAGCCGCAAGAAACTTCTTCCATTGCTCCAGCGATTTCTGCGCCCAGAGCGTGTAGAGTTCATCCGCTCCGTAGCCCATTCGAATAATGCGTGTTTCTCCGCCCGAGCTGGCCCGCGCATTCGCTGCTCCATACGCATCAATCAGCGCCACGCGCTGGCCCCGTTTGGCAAGATGCCAAGCCGTCCACGCGCCGAAAACGCCCGCTCCGATCACCGCAACGTCGTATGTTCTGTGGCTGCTCACCGCTGGAACATCCTATCGCAAGCTGTACCCGGACGAAAAACTCTTCCATCCAACGTGCTGTAGCGTTACCATCTTGCGTTTTGTGTCTTCACTCGGGAGGTGTGTGTGAAAGCGTCTCGCCGTTTTGCTTTTTTCTTCGTTCCTGTTCTTGCTTTTTTCTTTATGGCCGTCATTGCTCTCCACGCACAACAGCCCGATCGCTCCGCGGCCGCCAATCCAGAAGATCGCGCTGCGGCCGCCAAGCCTGTTGACCATCCTGCGGTCGCCAATCCCATCGATCCCAAAACCTTCGGCGGAATGAAATGGCGCCTTATCGGCCCATTCCGTGGTGGCCGCGCACTTGCCGTAACGGGCGTGGCGAGCCAGCCGAACACCTACTATTTTGGCGCGGTCGCTGGCGGCGTTTGGAAAACCACCGACGGCGGCGTTTCCTGGGATCCTCTCTTCGACAAGCAAACCACCTCTTCCATCGGCAGCATCGCGGTCTCTGGCTCCGATCCCAATGTAATTTATGTTGGCACGGGCGAAGCCTGCATTCGCGGCAACATTTCCTTCGGCGATGGCGTCTATCGCTCGAACGACGGCGGCAAGACCTGGAACAACGTTGGGTTGAAAGACACGCGCCACATCGGCAAAGTCATCGTCCATCCCACGAATCCCGACGTAGCCTTCGTCGCCGCTCTCGGCCATGCCTACGGCAAAAACAACGAGCGCGGCATTTTCCGCACGCGCGATGGCGGCAAAACCTGGGAGAAAGTTCTCTACCTCGACGACCGCACTGGCGGCATCGACATCGTTTTCGATCCGCAGAATTCCCACGTTCTCTTCGCCGCGATGTGGGAAGGCTACCGCACGCCCTGGACGCTCAACAGTGGCGGCGCCAAGGACGGCCTCTACCGTTCGAACGACGACGGCACTACCTGGAAGCGTGTCGAGGGCAACGGCATGCCCGAGGGCCCGCTCGGCCGCATCGGCGTGGCCGTTTCCGGCGCCGATTCAAACATTGTCTACGCGCTGATCGAAGCGAAGAAAGGCGGTCTCTACCGCAGCGATGACGGCGGCACGAACTGGACTCTGATCAACGACGATCATCGTTTCCGCCAGCGCGCCTGGTATTTCACTCACGTTTGGGCCGACCCCAAGGATTCGAACAAAGTCTACATCGCCAACACCGGCCTTTTCCGTTCAAACGATGGAGGCAAATCCTTCGACCGTCTGAATGCCCCTCACGGCGACCACCATGGCTTGTGGATTGATCCCCACAATCCTAATCGCATCATCAACGGCAACGACGGCGGCGCAACCATCTCCATCGACGGCGGCAAGAATTGGTCTACCCAAGGGAATCAGCCGACGGCGCAGTTCTACCACGTGACCGCCGACAACGATTTTCCTTACCGCGTCTATGGCACGCAGCAGGACAACTCTTCCGTCGGTATCGCCACCGCGAGCGACCGTGGCTACATCGACCGCGCGGACTGGGATGCCGTGGGCGGAGGCGAGAGCGGCTACGTCGCGGTTGATCCGCGCGATTCACACATCGTTTACGCCGGCTCCTACTTCGGCTACATTTCGCGACTCGACCGTCGCACCAATCACGTCCAAAACATCCAGCAGTGGCCGCTCGATCCCGACGGCTACAACGCTTCCGTGCAGAAGTACCGCTACACCTGGACGATGCCGATCGTATTTTCTCCGCATGACCCGAACGTTCTCTACCATTCGTCGCAATTCCTCTTCCGTTCGAAAGATGGCGGTCATTCCTGGGAAACCATCAGCCCGGACCTTAGCCGCAACGACAAATCGAAGCAGCAGGACTCCGGCGGCCCCATCACCAAAGACCAGGCCAGCATCGAATTCTACGACTTGATTTTCACCGTTACGGAATCTCCGAAACAAAAAGGTTTGATCTGGGCCGGCACCGACGACGGCTTGATCCAACTCACGCGTGACGATGGAAAAACCTGGACCAACGTGACTCCGAAAGGCTTTCCCGAATGGGCCATGATCAGCCTGATCGAACCGTCATCGTTCGAAGCCGGCACCGCCTACGCCGCCATCGATGCCCACAAGCTCGATGATTTCAAGCCCTACGTTTTCAAAACCAGCGACTTCGGCAAGACCTGGTCGCCCATCACCACCGGCCTCCCCGACGGCTCTTACGTCCACGCCGTTCGCGAAGATCCCAAGCGCAGAGGACTGCTCTACGCCGGAACGGAAACGGGCGCGTGGGTTTCCTTTGACGACGGCGCGCGCTGGCAAGCGCTGCAGCTCAATCTGCCGACAACTCCGGTCCACGATTTCATCATTCACGGTGACGATCTGG
>JBGQDD010000200.1:0-6482 GCA_041495665.1 Candidatus Acidiferrum sp. | reverse complement strand
GCCAACCGGTATGAAGGAACATAGAGGTTAGATAGGAAATGGGTTTTGGATGAGCGGGTACAAATGCGTAGTTCTCCAGGATCGAATTCTTCTGCACCTCTGCAAAGCGTTGTGCGAGCGTATCCATTTCCGACTGAAGCTCTCCCGGATCTTCCACCTCTCGGATTTGCGCGTCCCAAGAGTCCGCACTCTTGCGCTTGGGTGAGGCGAGTTGCTTCCAGGCTGCCTCGGGGGCCTTGCTCTTCACGTTGTCCACGAACTTCTCCACAGCTTCCGGCATCTTCAATTCAGGGTGCATCGCGGAGAGCAGCAGGACGTGTGTTCGAACCTCGATACGTTCGGGTTCTTGCGCTTCGATTTTCCAGTGCGTGCCAAGAAATATCAGTAGGTTTAGCGCGATCAGCGCAAAGGTAACGACCGGCCACCGGCGGCCTTCCATGTTTTCATGGCGCAACGGAATCAGCATCGGTCATCCCCTTCTCCCCGTAGTGGCGGGTCTTTAGACCCGTTCAGTTCCAATCGAAACAGTGGAGAGGAATAGCTCTGCCCAGTGTAGGAGCCGCCTCCGCACCCGCGTAACTGACCTTTGGGACAGGGTATAGCCAAATGATTAACGTCGCTCGAATTGCCAACGCCTCGCCTTCAGGAAGCGTTGAGTCGCTGGTGATCAATTTTTATGTATGAGAGTTGTGGCGCGGTGGTGGGTCCGGTTCCGATATTCCGATGCAAAGGGAAAGGGGGGGTACAACCTAACCCACCGGCCAAATGGATCCGAGGTTAACTTCCGTATTGCCAACCACACATCCACTGAGAGACGAAGGCTATCTCCACGGGTGGGCCGTAACCAGAAATGATTGTTGCCTAACTTGCTTTCAGACGTGGCAGCAGCGCCAGCGCGTTCTCGCGGCCAATCTGCCCGAGATCGTCTGCCGAGAATCCGAGTTGCTTCATGCCCTCAGCCGTCTCAGCCAAGGGCACGAAGGGATTGTCACTGCCGAACAGAATCTGTGTGGTAGGAACGAGACTTGTGAGTGCCGCAATCGCTGGTTGATAGGCGGTACCTGCAATATCGTAGTAAAGACGCTTGAGCTCGTACTCGATGCCGTTCGGCGCCTTCTCGGCGATGTTCTTCGGGCCGTATTGGTGCATACGACCGAGCAACATTGGCACGTTCCCCCCCGCGTGAGTGAAGATGAAACGAATGTCCTTGAATCTCGAAAATGTACCGGTAAAAAGCAGATTCGTGACTGCCCGAGCGGTATCTTGCGGAATTTCAACCAGTATCGGCGAGACATCAGGCAGCAATGTTCGACAACACGACGGCGTTGTTGGATGCACAAACACCACGGACCTGCGCCGGTTGAGCTCCTCAAAAACCGGTTGGTAATCAGCGTGTCCCAACCACTTGTCGTCGTAACTGGTCACCAATCCAATTCCGTCCGCCTTGAGTACGCTATACGCGTATTCAATCTCGCGCAGGCTGGCCTCGGTATCGGGAAGAGGGATTATGGCAAACAGGCCGAAGCGGCCTGTGTGAGTTCGCATCAGATCGGCGGCATATTCGTTGGCTCGGCGCGCCGTGCGCGCTGCCGCTTCCCGGTCGCCGAACCAGAAAGCAGCCGGCGAAAGCGACAGGACTGCGGTCGCTACGCCGTGCTTGTCCATCGCTGCGAGCGCCTTCTCCTGAGTCCAGCTCAAATAAGCAGGATTAAACCGGCCGCCGCTCGCAGCGACAATTCGATCGCGATTCTCAGCCAAGTAAAAAGGTGGAACGATGTGATGATGCACATCGATCATTCCGGGCTTAGCGCTGACTGCAGCTGTCTGCGCGATCAGTGTCCGGGCGGGCGTAACTGCGGTTAAACCGAAGGCCGCAAGGGTTGCAAGGAACTCCCGTCTGGAATGACCGCAGGTATTGGGTCGCGAGTAGCTTGTCCGCTCACCACACGCATTACCGACAGGATGGCAGACACTTTGGCATGTCATCTGAATCCCTCCAGCACCATTCCGGCGGCCAAGTGTATCAGCGAAATGCCGGTACAGTCTCTACAGCGCCGTCGGGGAACACCGGACGGATCACGGGCTAACCGGAAATTGACCAACCACCACGGCGCCGTGAAGTTGACACGTCCAAGAGGGGCGTCTATCGTTCGAAAGAGTCGTTGACGAGGGATTGCGGATGAAGATTCTCGTGTTGGGTGGCGGTGGACGCGAACACGCGCTGGTGTGGAAACTAAGACAGAGCCCGCGCGTAGAAAAAATCTGGTGCGCCCCCGGGAATGGCGGCATCGCGGCGGAAGCAGAGTGCGTGGCCATCGACGTCGGTGACGTTGGCGCGATCGTCGCGCTTGCCGAAAAGATTCAACCCGATCTGACCATCGTGGGTCCGGAACTGCCCCTCGTGAACGGGCTGACGGATGCATTCCGGCAGCGGAATTGGGCCATTGTAGGGCCTTCTCAACAAGCGGCGCAGCTCGAAGGAAGCAAGATTTTCTCGAAAGAGTTTCTGGAGCGCCACCGCATTCCCACCGCAAGAATGTACGGCACGTATGACTCTCCCGCAAAAGTTTACACCGCGCTGAGTTCCGTGGCCTGGCCGGTGGTGATTAAGGCGGATGGATTGTGCGCCGGCAAAGGTGTTTTTCTGGCGCCGGACTTCGCTGCCGCAAGAGATTTTGTCGAACGCGCGATGGAAAAGAACGAATTCGGGCCGGGCGGAAAGCGAATCCTCCTGGAGGAAACGCTGGAAGGCGAAGAGCTCTCGTTCATCATTCTCACCGATGGAAAGCGGTACGCGCCGCTTGTACCGACCCGCGATCACAAGCGCGTCTTCGATGGAAACCGGGGCCCGAACACGGGAGGCATGGGGGCGTACTCGACCGATGAATTGCTGCCGGATGATCTTCGAGAAATTATCCGTACGACGATCGTCGAGCCGACGCTGCATGGGCTAGCTGCGGACGGCATTCACTATCAAGGGTTCTTGTATATCGGCCTGATGCTGACGAGCTCAGGTCCAAGAGTCCTGGAGTTCAATTGCCGGTTGGGGGACCCCGAAGCCCAGGCAATTTTGGCGCGGCTGGATTTTGACTTGGCCGAAATCCTCAGCGATGTTGCTGCTGGGCGCCTCGACCCGTCGAGACTGCGCTGGAAACCCGGGGCGAGCGCCTGCGTGGTGCTCACGTCGGGAGGGTATCCAGGGAAGTTTGAGAATGGCAAGCGCATCGAAGGACTAACCGCTGCAGAGCTAATTACCGGTGTTAAGGTGCTACACGCTGGGACGAAGCTCGTGGGAGATGCCGTGGTCACAAACGGTGGCCGGGTGCTTGGCGTCACCGCAGCAACCCCGACGCTCGACGCCGCTTTGGCCTCCGCTTATGAAGCTGCTTCGAAAATCCACTTTGAGGGAATGCACTACAGGAAGGACATCGGAGCTCACGCACCCCGACTGAGAGCCGCAGGAGATTAGAGGACATGGCGCGAGTGCAAAATCTTTTCCGCGCTCCGAAGAAGCACCTGCCGATGGAGGAACTTTCCGAAGTCCGTGCTGTGGGCGACGTCGGCCTTGAAGGCTGCGCCCATGCGCGGCCCGGACGCAAGCGCCAGGTTTTGCTCGTGGATCGCGAGACTTTGGAGGCCATGGACCTTCGGCCGGGAATCATCCGCGAGAACGTAACAACCGATGGCCTGAACGTGAATAGCCTGCGGATTGGCCAATTGCTCCGCGTCGGCGAAGCACGACTGGAAGTCAGCGCGATTTGCACCCCTTGCGATCAGATGGAGGCCATTCGTTTCGGACTTTGCAAAGAGCTGTGGGGACGGCGGGGCATGCTGTGCCGCGTTCTGGAGGGCGGAGTGATCCGCCGCGGCGATTCCATCGAAAAACTTTCCTGAACATTAGGGCTTGGGAGTTCGCCGGAGCGTGGGCGCATCGGGCGGGCGAGTCTTGTCTTCCTGCACCTTTTCGACGGGTTCCTCAGGTGGGACCATCCATTCGAAGCCGTGGTGCTCATCCATGGTGCCAAGAACAAACGGCGCCCCCCAAGCGATCAAGGGAAGCACAGCGCGCATGAAATCCGCAGAATCGATCGGAGCAGCTTTCTGCGCCTGGCCTCGATAAATGTTTTCCAGCACTTTGGCAAAGCGCGGCTCCCCGGTTCCGAGATGCGTGATGTGCGGGTCGTTGCCCTGGATTAGCTCGGCCAGTGTGGGACCTTTCGCATCCGGAAGATAGCGGCTCTCCACAATCGTGCGCGGGGCGTGTTTTTCCGGCGGGTACAGCTGCGTGAAGCGCGGCCGCTGCACCCGCGTCTGCCAATAGTCGCCCCGCGTGGCAACTTGCTCCTGCTCCATTCGAAACTCCACGACCCACACCTCCGGGCCGTAGTCGTTGGGAGCGTATCCAATGATCACGATTTGAAAGATGGGATCATCGGGAGAGAAATCGAGTTTGTGGTGGAGTTGAGCGACGAGCGGGCGAAGTTTCTCCAGGAAAGCGATACCCATGGTTTCCAAGTCCGTCTCGCCCTCGCCGGGAGCGGACTGGTAACGGGGGTCGGCCCGGGTGACGCGCTGAAAATTGCGGTCCAGCCGAATGGGCTTGGGGTCGGCGGAAATGCGCCATTCCAAAGCCCCAAATAAGATGCCTATGTGCGTGGCGTCCAGGTTCATCACCCGCGGTGGAATGGAATTGCGCTCCACGGGCTGATCGATGGCCGCGAAGACGATGATATCTTTTGCCACGTGGACGATGGCCCGGCCACCCGCGAGATTGGCGACGATTTCGTCTTCGTGCTGTTCCTGCGCAAGAGCGTCAAACGGGAACGCGCATAGGACGCCGCACAAAAGAGAGAGTGTGATTTGCCGCGAAAAAGTCGCGCGGAGGCATCGAGAGCCCCTCTGACTTTGTCCCGACATGACACGCCGGGACTCCGCCCCCAATGAAGGTTTTGCAAAAAGCTTCACGCCACACGACCCATCCGAGGAACAGGAGACCACTAGCCTCACACTATCACACCCACTAGGCGCGGACTGAACCGCGATGACGCCGACGCGACGCAAAATCCCGCTTGACTGTGCAATTTGCTTGGCATAGCAATAGAGCCTTCTCAGCCATGGCTACCAAGATTCGCGGCATCGAAGGCATGAAACATGGCGAACTGGAGTTCGAGCTCCAGCGCGGGGCAAAGTTCGTGCTCTTTCAGTATTGCATTTCCGTAGTCGTCCTCACGTTCCGGCGGCCTTCGGATATTTACTTTCTCCGGCAGGGCGAAAACGCACCGGTAAAGGGCCTGCCCTTCACATTGCTGTCGCTGGTTACCGGTTGGTGGGGCATCCCGTGGGGACCGATTTACACCATTCAGTCGATTTACAACAATTCACGCGGCGGCAAGGACGTCACGCAAGCCGTGGTCAATTCGCTGCGGGCGCAAGCCGCTCCGGTGCAGGCTGCGTCCCCAATTCCGCCCCAGAGCTGACCGCGCGGAGTTCCTCGTGACCGTCACATCGAGTAAACTATAAGCCTGATATCATCGATGGCGGAAAGAGCATGGGACTCAGAAAACCGAAAAGCATCAAGCACAACGGAAAGTCGCTCGCGGATATTCTCGAAGCCCACGAGCGCTTTTTCAGTGGCAAAGACGGAGGAGCGCGAGCCGACCTGACCGGCGCGGACCTTTCCCGCGCGGACCTGAGCGGTGCAAACCTCAGCGGCACAATCCTGCGCAATGCCAACCTCGAGGGTACGGACCTGCGCAAGGCAAAGCTTCCCGGCGCTGATCTCTCTGGCGCAAACCTGCGCAGGGCCGATCTCCGCAACACGGACATGACGGAAGCAATTCTTCCCGGCGCCGATTTGACCGAAGCGCAGGCCAGTGGCGTGGAATTTTTCCGCTGCGACCTTTCGAATGTGAATTTCCAACGCGCGCAACTTCGCAACGTGAATCTGCGTTTGGCGAACGTGAACGGCGCAAAATTCTCCGGCGCCGATATGGGCGTGGCCATTCTGCGCGAGACGGATTTGACCGGCGCGGACCTTTCCGGCGTCGACCTCTCCACCACGCTGATGCCGAAAGGCTTTTCATCGGCGCAGGCCGCAAAGAAGAGCGCCTAGAGCCGCTTTCGATAGCTCGTAGATAGCAATCCGCGTTTTGACGTGGTAGCCTCTCGCGGAAGAAAACGAACTCCTTCGTGAGTCCTGTGGCCACCCCCGTCACCCAACTCGACCGCTCGGCCGTGCGCGAACGTGTGCTGGACGTAATCCGGGGCCTGCTCGAAGAGCTGGGCAGCCAGGGCGCGCTGCCGATGCTCAACGCCACCTCGCAACTCGACCGCGACTTGGGTCTCGGCAGCCTGGAGCGTGTGGAACTGCTGGCGCGGCTGGAAACGGCATTCAACTTGCGTTTGCCGGACCGCGTGGCTTCGGAAGCCAACACGCCGGAGGATCTGGCGCGCGCGATCCTGACCGCTCCGGGAACAAACGT
>JBGQDD010000199.1:0-6486 GCA_041495665.1 Candidatus Acidiferrum sp. | reverse complement strand
TGGTTGCCGCCGCGCCAGCGGGTGCGGAGCTACGGGCAAACGAGCCGCTGCCGGATTCCTTTTCCGGAGCCTTGTCGATCTCGATGGAGCCTTTGAAGTAGGCGCCGTCTTCGATCATGATGCGGGAAGTGGTCAGGTCACCGTTGACCGAACCATCCTTCTTGATTTCAATTCTGTCTTTCGCGCGAAGGTTGCCCTTCACGTTGCCGTACACCACCACCTCGCGGGCAATGATATCGGCGGTTACTTTTGCTGAGGGCCCGACAGTCAGCTTCCGCTCATCGAGCTGGATCAGTCCCTCGACCGAGCCGTCGATCAACAGATCTTCGTTGCCGGAGATCTCACCTTTCACGTGCAGGCTGGCCCCGAGCCGCGCCGTAGCGCGGTCCGCGGTTGCACCCAATGGACGCATCGCATCTGTACTCATTGCGGGTTTATCCTCCCAAGTCGCCGGAGCGGGCTTCGGCGGCTGATTCGTTTGTAATTTTCTGTGATCCGGTTGCCCAGCTTGCGGTGCATCCGGTTTCTTATTGCCCCACATCGGACCTCCCAAAGGGACAGCACCACCCCACGCAGAATTCCGGCCGGGGTAATGCAAACTGTATTCCTCGAATGCGCGCGCAGCAAACAAAGTGTGAACGCATCGTTCCAGACAGTAACTAGACTTTGGGACAGGGCGTGCCAGGGCTGGAGGGCAATCCGAGGAAATAGTGAAGGAATCGGTGGGAAATGTAAAGCGAAGGGTGAGGCAGGCGGATGGGCAGTTTCCGATAGTCCGACTCACACGGTTACTACGACTTTCCCTCGCGCATGTCTTTCTTCAAGATAACGGAGAGCTTCCGCCGCGTCGCTCAACGGATAGCGTCTATCGATGACGGGTACAACTTTTCCGGCTTCAAGAAGATCTTTCAGAAAAACCAAATCCTTCTGGTTTATATTCGCTATAAAGAAACACGTCTTCATGATCCCAGTCAGTGACAGTAGTGGTCCCAGTAACATACCTTGGAAAATTCGACCCACAGCACCTCCGACCAGGACATAAATTCCGTCCTGACTCAGCGCACGCCTGTAGTCGAATATCGAATGATGGGCATTCGCACCCAGGATCAGGTCGTAACGCTGCCCGCTCTTCGTGAAATCTTCTCGAGAGTAGTCAATGACATGGTCTGCGCCAATCGATCGCGCCGTCTCCACATTCCTGGTGCTGCACACGGCGGTGACTTCAGCCCCGAACGATTTGGCAATCTGGACCGCAAATGTACCCACACCACCAGACGCACCCTCAACCAGAACCTTCTGGCCTGCCCGGATCCGTCCCTTATCACGAAGACCCTGAAGGGCAGTGAGTGCCGCGACGGGTACCGCTGCTGCGTCCTCAAACGAACTGTTGGCCGGCTTCAGTGCCACTTTATCTTCAAGAGTACACGCGTACTCGGCAAGCCCTCCCCCTCCAAAACCGGTTACCCCGAACACTTCGTCGCCTGGCTGAAACTGCTTTACGTCTCTGCCAACCGCTTCAACTCGCCCTGCGATATCACAGCCGGGGATTTTGCATTTTGGCGTGCGCAGCCCCGGGATCGAGCGGATCAACGGCGCACCTCTCAAGGAGAACAAGTCCAGTGGATTTACCGATGCTGCAGAAAGCTTTATCAAGACCTCATTGTCCTTGGGGGTGGGTTTTTCTACGTCCGTGAACTGCAGCACATCCGGTGGTCCGTATTGTGTGTGTACAATTGCTTTCATAAAGTGCTCCTCAAGAGTGCTTCAGTCGGATCGCGTGCTGCGTTGTTGTAGCGCATGCAAGATCAGAATTGAGGTGCCTCGGTGCATACAGATCAATACGAAGATTGGCCCTTTGAAGTTACCAGCCCGTTCCCAAGGGCACCGCCAAAGCCTTGGTAGACGCGGCAAGCTGAAAATGACCATCTGCATTGAGTGCGAGAGCAAGTCACGAGCTCGGTCTATCCGGGACTGGCTGGGTCGCAACGAAATCGGTCTGAAAGCGGCTGGCGTAGGAATCGAGCAAGTGCTGAATGCGTTCGGGGCTTTGGGATTTCAGGATGAAGCCGACGTGGTGATATTTGGTGACGCGGTAGGAGATTTCAGGATCGGTGTAAGCGCCCGTGTCGGAATGTTCCTGGCGGGCGAGAGAAAGAATGACTCCGGCGTAGTCGCGGCGTAACGGAGGAAGCTGGTAAGGCTGCTTCCCTGCTCCGACTTCGAGCCGCGCCCACTCGCGCCAGAGGTTGATGCCCGTGGCGGTCTCGATGACGTCCGAGATATAAGCACCGCCGACCCGGGCCGCAACTTCGATGAAATAAAATTTGCCGTCGGCGTGCGAGCGCAGAAACTCCGCATGGGTCACTCCGCGCATCAGGCCGAGCCCTTCGAGTAAATTGCGATTGATTTCGAGTAGCGATTTGGTTTCTTCCGCTTCACGAGGAAGAGTGCGGGTGGTGAATACGCCGCCTTGATGAGAGGTATCGAGCGGCGGGGTGCCATAGGCGTGAGCTTCGGCGAAGGCGACAGCGCGTTCTGAAACCACGCTGTCGACGTGATAGACCGCGCCGGGAACAAATTGTTCGAGCAAGTAAAACGATTGCTGATCGCCGAGCTGGTCTAGCCAAGGCCATAGTTCGCCGGGGGAATTAATTTTTTTCATGCCGATGCCCGAGGCCTGCGAGCGGGGCTTGAGCAGCCAGGGGCTGGGCACTCGGGCCATGAATTCTCGAAGATGATCGTAATTGAGGACATGGACGAATTCGGGGACGAGGATTCCGGCCTCCCGGGCCCGCGCGCGCATGGCCAATTTGTCGCGAAAGTAGCGGACGGTGGTGAGCCCCATGCCGGGAATGCGGAGATGCTCACGGAGGGCGGAGACGTTCTCCATGTCAAATTCATCGAGTGCGACGACGCGATCGATGGGCTGCGACCTGGCCGCATAGCTTACGGCGTAAATCAATTTCTGCAGCGGAAGGTCTTCGGGCATGGTGAAGACTTCGCCGATACATTCGAAAGGCCAGTCGGCGTGGCGAAGTTTTTCGACGGTCAGAAGAAGGACACGGCAGCCGATGGCTTTGCAGGTGCGGATGAATTCCTGACCCTTTTCGAAGGAACTAACGCAGAGAATTGTTAGAGGCCGGTCCCCTGACATTCGACGCCCCCTGGAAACCGAGTCGTTAGAGCGCGGATTATACAGCGGCCTCGCGCGCGGGATACAGAAATTGCAGAAACGGTCCGACGCGCTGCGCCCAGGCGGCTTCGTTGTGCCCGGCGCCCTCGACGCGCTCGTAGTGCAAGTCGTGCTCCGACTGCCAGCCTTTTTCGAGGAGCACGTCGCGGAATTTCTCGACGTCGTGCACGATGCGCGAGCCTTCGCGCGTGCCAATATCCAGCCAGATACGCGGGCGGGGTTCGACGGTTGCTGTCCGGGCAAAACGGTGGATGACGAGCTGGTTCCACCAGACCGATGGCGAGAGGGCGGCGATTTTTCCAAAAATGCGCGAATGCTGGAGCCCCAGATAGAGGGAGACCAAGCCGCCCAGCGACGAACCGCCGATGCCGGTGTGTTGCGAGCCGGAGAGCGTGCGGTATTCGCGATCGACGAAGGGCTTCACTTCTTCGATTAGAAATTTTGCGTAGCGGTCGGCGCGGCCGCCGCCGAGTTTGGGGACGTGGGTGGGAGTGTATTCGCGAATGCGCGCTTTGGTGTTGTACATGCCCACGATAATCAGCGGAGCGACCGAGCCAGCATGAATGCAATGATCCGCGGTCTGCCCGACGTGCCAGTCTTGCCCGGGGATGAAGGAAGTGGCGCCATCGAAGAGATTCTGGCCGTCATGAAGATAGAGGACGGGGAAATGTCGCCCGGACTGGCCGGCGTATCCGGGCGGGGTGTAAACGATGAGGTCGCGCTGATTGCGGAGAAAGCGCGAGCGAAATCCTTCATGCTTGCGGAGATTTGGGGTGCTCACGGCGTGATCTTCACCAACCGACCAATGGGCAAACGAAAACCTGGTACAAAATTCGCGTTCAAGAAGAGGAGAAACCGGCCGCTCATGGCTTGAGGAGCGGCTGAGCGAAGCGAATGGGAACGCCAAAATTTGAACCGCCAAACCCTTTGACAACCGCGAAAGTCACGCCAATCACCTGTCCATCGCGATTGATGAGCGGCCCGCCCGAGCCGCCGGAAGTGGTCTGCGCATCGTAGACAATCTTGTCCGGAAGAACGTCGCCGATATGGCCCTGAGTAACCAAAGGGCGGATGAGTTTGCGGCGGAGGAGCTCGTTGACAACCTCTTTCGGTTTTCCGCCGGTGGCCTTGGCGATTTCGTTGACGGCGTCTTCACCGGCGCGCGCGAGAATGGCGCTAATGCCCGTGGCGTAGCCGAGGGATAGCAGAGGCTGGCCGCTGACTGCCGCTTCCTTGCGGGCATCCATTTTCAGAATGTGTTTTTTCAAACCGGACAAATCGCCTTTCAGCACAGCGAGGTCCGCCTGCTCGGAAATCTCGGAAATGCTAAGAGGAACGCCGGCAGTGGCGTCGGGGAAATAGGCGGTCAAATCCGCAATACTCGGATTGAGCCCCTGACTAAAAACGGCGGCAAGCTCGTCATTCTTCCACCACGGTTGCGCCACGTGGTGATTGGTGAGAATGCGGCCTTCGCCGGCGATGAATCCGGTGCCGAAGAAATCCGCGCGAACTTCGGGTGCGCGGCCTTCCAAGGTATAAACCGGGTTGCCCTCACTGTCGTGGAGTGGCTCGCCATCCGGATTGATCCCACCGTAACGCAGGGGGCGGCCGGAAGCCCGGTCGATGAAGGAGACGGATACGTGGAGAAGGCACACGCTTGGCGCATAAGCGCGGATCACTTCCTCCGCGGATTGCGACTCGGTCTCCACGCGTTTGAGCCGGGTCGTTGTTTCCTCGAGCTGCTTGCGAAGTGCGGACACGTCGCCGGGTTCGGCGCCAGAGATTTTCTGGCGCAACTCCTCCGATTGTCGCTTGAGCTGCTGCTTTTGCTCGAGAACATCCGATTGCTGAAGTTCGGCGCGCGCGCTGCGGGCATCCGCCATCAATTGGTTCTGGCGGTGAGCGCCACGCTCGAGCTGGGCGATCACGGAGTAAGCGCGATTCGCTTCCTTGTCGGCACGCCGGGAATAGAGAAGAAAGATGCCGGCGATCAGGATGGCGACGGCGAAGAGGGCAGAGACGCCAATTTTCAAGACCCGCCCCAGAGAAAAAGCATCGCGGGTCATCTTCTCGGTGACGGCGAGCGCCTGGAAAGCGGTCTGCGCCATCTCGCGGCCCTGGTCCGCGATCCGAGTTTTTTCCTGGAGTTCGTCAACGGCGCGTTTTTCGCGCAACTGGACGCGAACGCGCGCGAGCAATTCCGCTGGCTCCCAGGGTAAAGTAAGTACTTCGTCCGCGCCGAGATCGAGCCCCCGAGCTCTCTCCACTCCTCCACCGCGGGTTAGCAGGATCACGCGTGTCCCCGCAGTAGCTGCATTGCCTTTGATTTCGGCGAGAGCATCGCAGCACTGGATGTCGGCAAGGTCGGCGGAGAGAAGCAGAAGGTCGATGCCGGCATCTTGAACAAACTTGAATCCTTCAGCCTGGGAGGACGATACGGCCACTTCATAGCCGGCCGAACGCACCAATTCCTCAAGCAGGCGGCACGAGGCCGAGTCGGAATCGACAATCAGAATGCTTTGGCGTTTCGAGGGCAAATTCGCGACCTCAGAGGCTTTAAATGTCCCGCCGAGCCTTCCTTCGGCTTCGGCTTCCCTGCCGGGATGCGTCGCATGGCTTCAAGAGAATAACGTGGACACCCTTCTGATGCACACCACTGGATTCTGACACAAATAATTTATCCGCGGAAAGATGACGGAGAGGGACCGATCAAGCTTGCCAATCGCTATGGTTCGGGAGGGAGAACAGTCAGCTGATTCAGAACTAGTATTTGCGAAGGACGCCGATAACACGGCCCTGAATCTTGACGTCGTTCGCGGCCACCATGATAGGAGCCATGTCGGAATTTGCCGGCTGCAGACGTATCTTGCCAGGGCCTTCGCGATAGAAGCGCTTGAGGGTTGCTTCTTCCCCGCCGATCAGCGCCACCACGATGTCACCGGCGTTGGCGACCTGGGTTTGCTCGCACACGACATAGTCTCCATCCATGATGTGATCTTCGATCATGGAGCTGCCTTTGACCTGCAGGACAAAGGAATTGCCGCCGCGCGCAAAATCGCCCAGCGAAATCGTCTCGCGTTCTTCCACGGCTTCCAGAGGACGCCCCGCCGCGATTCTTCCCACCAGTGGAAGCTCCTGCAACTTGCGATCGCTAACTTGATCCTTGACCGATTTGGGCAATTGGATGATCTCGATGGAGCGGCTCTGATTGTAGCCGCGGCGAATGAAGCCTTTTTTCTCGAGCGTGGTGATGTGCTTATGCACGGTGGCCAGAGAAGTGAGCTTGAGGCCTT
>JBGQDD010000198.1:0-6525 GCA_041495665.1 Candidatus Acidiferrum sp. | reverse complement strand
TCGATTCACAATGGGGGCGGCGTAGGGATCGGTTATTCGCAGCATTCGGGCCAGGTCACTGTGGCCGATGGAACGAAAGAGATGGCGAAGCGCATCGAGCGCGTGCTGACGAATGATCCGGGCATGGGCGTGGTGCGGCACGTGGATGCGGGATACCCTGAAGCGATTGCATTTGCGAAGAAGACGGGCGTTAAAGTTCCGATGCTGTAGGGGCTGTGAGGTGATCTCGTGAAGCAATGGCTAGTGGTACCGCTTCTTGCCGTTTTTGCGCTGTGTGGCATTGCGCAGCAAAAACCCATTTACACGACTGCCCTAAACGGGGAAAGCTGGAGGGGAGGAGAAATTGGAATCAAGAGGGCATACGTTGGAGGCTTTCTTGACGCATCTGAATTGCACCGAGTTCAGCTCCGTGAAGTTCAGAAGATATCCAAAGAAGCCTCTGATTACGTAGAGGGGTTCGAGAAAAATAACCCGGATATTTCTGGAGTCAAGATCGACACGATAGTTGAGGGTGTAGATCGATTTTATGAGGATTATCGCAACAGAAAAATTCACGCTGCGTATGCGCTGCGTATTGTGTCACTGGAGCTTACCGGACACGCCTCAGCTGAAGTCGAAGCCGAGACACTCAAGTTGAGGCGGCTCTCGGTCACGGAATAACGCGATTTTGGAGGTGGAGGGATGACAAACAACCGTCGCGAGAAGTTACCAAGACATGGCATTGCGATTTGTGAGATACCTCATCCGCGGCTTGCAAACGTCTATGGATCCTATCTACTAGTGTCCGGACCAAATCAGGTTTTTGGCAGGGTGGCCTACAGCGTGGGAATATTCAAGATACGCGTGAATAGCACTCATCCCTAGGGTGCACAATACCTGCGCTTTGAGCCAAACTCTTCTCATCACCGGTGCATCGCAGCTGCTGACGCTGCGCGGAACTGGTCCGCGGCGGGGCAAATCCCTTTCCAATCTGGGGATCATCCGGGATGGAGCGCTGCTGGTGCGCGACGGCGTGATTGAAGACGTTGGAACGCGCGCCGAGATGGAATCGTTGCCCGAGGCGCGCACCGCGGAAAAGCTGGATGTGGGCGGACGCGTGGTACTGCCGGGATTCGTGGATTCGCACACGCACTTGATTCATGCGGCGAGCCGCGCGGAAGAGTACGAGCTGAAAATTGCAGGCGCGAGTTACGAGGAAATCGCGCGCAAGGGCGGCGGAATCTTGAGTTCGGTGAAAAAGCTGCGCGCGGCGCCGGCCGCGGCTTTGAAGAAACGAGCGCATGCCGCGCTGAAACAGTTTGCGGCGCATGGGACGACCACGCTGGAAGCCAAGAGCGGCTATGGGCTGGACATTGCCAGCGAGCTAAAGATCCTTGGGCTGCACAAGGAATTGAGCGTGGAACAGCCGCTGGAAATCGTCTCGACATTTCTTGGGGCGCACGTGGTGCCCGTGGAGTATCGCGGAAAAACCAATGGCACGGAGCGCTACATCAAGCTGCTGTGTGAATCCCTGATGCCAAGGATAGGGGAGGCGCGGCTGGCGGAGTTTTGCGATGTGTTTTGCGACCGTGGGGCGTTTACACGGGAACAAGCGAAGCGCATCCTGCAAGCAGGCCGGCAGTGGGGCATGTTGCCGCGGCTGCATGCGGAGCAGCTCTCGCGAACCGGCGCGGCGCAGCTTGCCGTGCAATTGAAGGCCGTGAGCTGCGATCATCTGGAGAAAGTGAATCGCGCCGATATCGCGGCGTTGGGAAAATCGGAAACCGTGGCGACGCTGCTGCCGGGATGCGACTTTCATCTAGGGCTGAAGCAGTATGCGCCGGCGCGGGCGCTGATTGAGGCGGGAGCGATCGTGTCGCTGGCGACGGACTACAATCCGGGAACGAGTCCGACGCTGAGCATGCCGATGATTCTCTCGCTGGCGTGCACGCAACTGCGCATGACTCCGGCGGAGACGATTGCGGCGGCGACGATTAACGCGGCTTATGCGCTGCGGCGGGAAAAAACGATCGGATCGCTGGAGGTTGGCAAACAGGCGGACATCGCCGTATTCGAGGTGGCCGAGTACCGGGAAATTCCCTATTATTTTGGTGTGAACCATTGCTGGATGACCGTGAAGCGTGGTCGCGTAATCCATGCCGCCGAACAAGCCCCAATCTAACTATTCGAAGAGGCCGGTACGGAAGGTGCGCCTTCTCAAGATCGTGCCGCGGAAGACGATGAGCCTGTTCGAAGAATATTTCCATGGCTTTCTGGTAGCTATTTGCGTGGTCGTCATGATCCTGGGAAAAGCAGGGGGCCTGAGCGGTTATGACGCCATCGTTACGGGGCTGTGGGTGGGGGGCATCACGTGGTTCGCTTGGCAGGTGAGACGCTACCGGAAAGAGCAAGCGAATGGCGGCTCGGGTGAAAAGTCCGAGCAGGCGTTCCAAGCGGCATCGAAAGTGATTGCAAAGCCCCTGTCCCCGAGCTTTAAACCGATGATCGGGCCACAGTGGCCGTTGAAAACGGGGCCAGGGGCATCGCAGCCTTCTCAGCCGGGGCAACAGGGAAAGAAACCAGTGTTCGTGTATGAGAGACCGACACTGCCAGACCGGAAGCCGAAATTCCCTGCCAACTGGGCGGGACAACAGGATAAGAAACCGAAACAATGAAGCGACTGATTGAGTGCGTGCCGAATTTTTCCGAAGGGCGCGACGCGGCGAAGGTCGATGCCATCGTTGCGGCGATGAGCGGCGTGCCGGGAGTGTACGTGCTGGATCGCGAAATGGACGCCGACCATAACCGTTGCGTGATCACGCTGGCGGGCGAACCGGACGCGGTGGCGGAAGCGGCTCTCCTTGGAACCGGCAAGGCCATGGAACTGATCGACCTGACGAAACACAGCGGGGCGCATCCGCGCGTGGGCGCGACGGACGTGCTGCCGTTTATTCCCATTGATGGCGTGACCATCGAGGATTGCGTGGCGCTGGCGCGGCGGGTGGGCAGCGAAATCTGGAAGCGTTACCGGATACCGGTGTTCTTTTACGAAGCGGCGGCGACGCGGCCGGACCGCGTGAATCTTGAAAATGTGCGCCGAGGGCAGTTCGAAGGGCTGCGCGAAGAGATGAAGAAGAACCACGACCGCCAGCCGGATGTTGGCGAACCAAAGCTGCATCCCACGGCCGGGGTGACCGTGGTGGGCGCGCGCAAATTCCTGATCGCCTACAACGTGAACCTCAACACCTCCGATATCGGCATGGCGAACAAAATCGCGAAAGCGATCCGGTTTTCATCGGGCGGACTGCGGTATGTGAAGTCGATGGGTGTGGAGCTGAAAGCGCGCAAGCTGGCGCAGGTGTCCATCAACCTGACGGACTTTGAGCAGACGCCGATGCACCGCGTGTATGAGATGGTGAAGCGCGAAGCGGAGCGCTACGGCGTGATGCCGGTGGGGAGCGAAATCGTCGGGCTGGTGCCGAAAAAAGCGATCGAGATGGCGGCGGATTTTTTCCTGCAACTGGAGAACTTCTCTCCCGCTCAGGTGTTTGAAAATAAGCTGGCGGCCGCGCTGAGCGGCGCGCCGCTGGAAGCGGCGAAGGAAGGGAAGCTTGCGGGATTGGCACGCCCATTTCTGGACGCGGTGGCGTCCCCCGCGGCCACGCCGGGAGGAGGAAGCGTCTCGGCGTTTGCGGGAGCACTGGCGGCGGCACTGGGGCAGATGGTTGCGGGGCTTTCGCGGAAAAAGAAATCGCAAGCCGGATTTGCCGATCAGCTCTCGGCCGCGCTGGATGAACTGCGGAGAATTGCAGATGAACTTGCCGAGGCCATCGACCGTGACGCGGCTTCCTACGACGCGGTGATGGCCGCGTTCAAGTTATCACAAGGGGACGCGCAGGAAACGCGGCAGCGCGAGGAAGCCATACAGAAGGCCACGAAAGGCGCGTCGGAAGTGCCGTTGCAGGTGGCCGAGCGTACCGTTGCGCTTTTCGAACGCCTCGGACAACTGAATGCTATCGTCGCCGCATCCATGCGGTCAGACTTGCAAGTGGCACGGCTGATGGCCGAAGCGGGCGCTCGCGGAGCACTAGCGAACGTCGAGATCAATCTCGACGGCCTGACGGACGCGGCTTACGTCGCGTCAATGCGCATGAAGATCGCAGCACTGCGGGAGCGGCTGGGCAATGCACCCCGCGCGACAACGGCGTAGACTAAGAGTTTCCTCCTGCCCCATTCGAAAGGAGCACGACGTGAAATTGACAACGAATTCAGGTGTGACGCGGACCCGGCCGGGGTCAACGATTCGCAGACTCGTGGCCGCCGGCATACTGGTGGCGATGTGCCTGGCGATGCCGAAACCCGCGCGGGCAGGCCGCCTGGGCGCGGACATCATCGCGCTTTTCCCCAAGGAGATCGGGGAATTTGCCTACGCCGACCTGAAAAAAGCCCGGACGCTGAAATGGTTTCCGCAATTGCAGGAACAGATGCTCCCCGATCGCTTCCGGCAATTCGAAAAATTCCTGGCTTCGGCGGGAGTCGATCCGAATTCGCAAGTCGATGAACTCGCCTGGGGGCTGCTCGCGGAAGGGATGAGCGCGAAGACCGAGGGCACGGGCTCGACGGACGTTCCCACCGGAGAAGAGATCGTCGGCGTGGCGCTGGGGACTTACAATCCGAATTCGACGGAGGCGTTCTTCAAGCAGCAAAAGCTTCCTAGCGTCAAAGCGCGTGGTTACACGCTCTATGCCTTCGGCACAGGCTCCGGAGCGAACGATCTGTTCTTCTTTTTCCTCGATTCGAATACCGCGGCGTTTGGCCATCGCTCCGTTCTCGAAAAGATGATCGAGGTGCGCTTTGGAAGCGAGGAAGGTCTGCTGCGCAATGAGAAACTTTTTCCGCTGATCAACGAAGCAAACGGCAGCGGCGTGGTCTGGGCGGTGCTGAATCCCGCCTACACACGCTTGGCGATGCAGCAACTGGCGCCGGAAGTGGGACAGTTCCCGGAAGCGGCGAAACTCGTCGCGCGGATGCAGAACATGATTATCAACGTGGACGCCAGCAGCGGCATCGACGGGAAGTTCCAGGCGGTGTGCGGATCGACCGAGGATGCCAACACACTGGGCCAATTGCTGCAGGCGGGATTCCTCTATAAGCGGTATCAAACGCAGAAGGAAAATCCGGATCTGGCGGAACTGCTCGATCAGGCTCGCGTGACGCCCGCGGGTGATCGAGTAATGATTCGGATGTCGCTGAGCGACGACCAGATGGCATCACTCATCCGAAAGAACACCTTCGCGCTGAAGATGTAAGGCTCGGAAAACAATACCGCGCAAGAGAAAGAGCCAGACAGCCGCGCTGTCTGGCTCTTTTCGTTTCGAACGACTTTTAAATGCGGGGAGCGACCTGGCCGAGGTACTTGGTCAGGCGAGTGACGGCTTCTCCGCCATGCGTTTCGTACTGGACGCGATCGAAAACGGCGAAAACGCCGGGGTCTGATCCCGCGCCGCCAATTCGCGAGGCAAACCCTGCGATCGTATCGAGGCCAACCGCTGGAGAGCCTTCGCCGCGATGGGAGAGCGCGACTTCCATGCGGTCGGATAAGCGCGTGAAGGTGATTTCCAGCCGCGGATGATCTGCCGTTAGATGTTCGAAAGCTTCCGAGCATGCAGCGATGACCGCGGATTGCAATCGGGCGATGGCGTCGTTCTCGAGTCCCGCAATATCGGCGAGATAGCGGACCACGCCGCCGGCTGCGGCCGCCAGGCGCGTGTCGGCATCGAGGAGCAGACGGAAGGTTTGGGGTTCAGTCGCCACGGCTGGTGGCCAGAGAGACATCGCAGGCTTCCCGGCAATCGGGGCAATAGTAGAGACCGTCCATGCAAAGGCGCACGTTTTGTTGCCCCTTGCAAATAGTGCAGTACCTTTCGCAGGTGCAACGATCTTCCGGCAAATCGCATTGCGCGCAAACGGTCGGACCTTGCATAGGGGCCTCTCCGGAAAACTCTACCTGAGCATGGGAGGCTGGAGCAAGGCGAAGGTGAGAACGGTGCGCGAGTCGCTTACCTGCTCTGGCGGGAGAACGACTCGCTCCCGGCGGGTTCTTTGACCGGTTGGAGAGCGCGTGCTAGTATCGATTTCTGCTTGAGCCAATGGAATGGAATCCGCCGCAACTCCTCACAAAAGCGAGCTTCGTAAGACGCCGCTGAACGCAGTGCACCGCCGCCTGGGCGCAAAGATGGTCAATTTCGGCGGCTGGGACATGCCTGTCGAATATCCATCGAGCGGCGGACTGATCGCGGAACACAAGGCGGTGCGCGCCAACGTGGGCGTTTTCGACGTCAGCCACATGGGAGACATTCGCATCCGCAGCGGCGGGAAGCCCGGCGGGGCGCTGGCGGCGGTGCAGCACATCAGCATGAACGATGCGTCGAAGCTGGCCATCGGCCAGGCGCACTATTCGGCGATGCTCTATCCGGAAGGCACGTTTGTGGATGACGTGATCGTGCACCGGCTGGGCGAAGATGATTATCTGCTGGTGATCAATGC
>JBGQDD010000197.1:0-6526 GCA_041495665.1 Candidatus Acidiferrum sp. | reverse complement strand
TCGGGCAACCACAAGCTGCGGCAGAAGCCTAGCGAGAGTTTCATCGATAAGGCGGCATTCGTTTGCTCCAGACGCTTGACGGCTGCGCAGAGTACCTCCGAATCAGAGTCTTTCAAACGGTGCCGTTGGCCATAATCCAATTGTCCGATGTGACGAGAGGCACAGAAATGCCTCGCGCGAACCCGCTATGCTGGCGCGAAGGAGCCCCGCATTGAAGAGCCGAACAATCTTGCAAAAGTTGGTGAGAACGACATTAATTCTACTGTTGACGGGAGCCGGCTCGGAGATGAGGGGAACGGCTTGCGGACTGCGAAATGAACAGCTTGCAGGGCCCATGACGACAGTTGAGCCTGGTATCGAGCAGGAGGCTCAGGTGGGTGCGCGACACGAGGCGAAGGGCCGAATCGAAGGCAGGGTACAGACGTCTGACGGGCAAAGTGTTGCCGGAGTGAGCCTCACCCTGCAAGCCATGGAGGCGAAGGGCGAGACGCCCCCGATCGAACGCCGGGCCGTGGGGACTCAAGAAGGAAACTTTTCATTCAGCGATTTGCCAGTGGGAAAGTTCACACTGCGCGCGGAAGCCGCCGGGTTTCAACCAGCCACCAGGGAAGTAGTTCTTACCGCCGACGCGGCGAGTGTGGCTCTGGTGGTTACCCTGAAAATTCTCCCCATGCGCGAGACGGTGGTAGTGTCCGAGACACGCACGGCAGAACAACTGGGAGATCTGCCAGCGCATATCACAGTGCTGTCCGCGGAAGAGGTGTCACGATCGGCGGCGCTCACGGTGGACGATTTCTTGAAACGAGTGCCGAGCTTCAGCCTGTTCCGGCGCAGCAGCAGCCTGGTCTCTCAACCAACGACGCAGGGGGTTTCGCTGCGAGGCATTGGAGCGAGCGGGGTGAGCCGAACATTGGTGCTGCTGGATGGCGTGCCGTTTAACGATCCCGTGGGCAGCTGGATCTATTGGTCAAAGATTCCCCAGATGCAGATCGAGAAGATTGAAATCGATGAAGGCGGGGTTTCCTCGCTTTACGGCAGCTCGGCGATGGCCGGAGTGATCGACATCACGACAAAGAGACCCGCCGCGCCCGTATTCGATGTGCAAGGACTGTGGGGCACGCACGGGACGGCCGATCTCGATTTTTTCACGGCCGGCCGGCGCGGTCCCATCACCTATAGCGCAGGAGGGAGCGCGTTTCGAACGGATGGCTACACGCTCATCCCGGAGAGATTTCGAGGGCCCGTGGACGTGAATGCGACTTCACAGCATGAGTCGCTCAATGGGCGCGTCGACGATCAATTGTCTTCGAAAACGCTGATTTTTCTGAGCGGGCGATTCTTCAATGAGGTGCGTGATAACGGCACTCGCCTGCAGACCAATGCCACGCGGGAAGGTCTCCTGCAGGCGGGGCTGCGCTCCAATACCGCCGAGGGGAGCAACTGGCAGGCCAATTTCTTTTCCTTCGACCAAAGATTTCGGAGCAGCTTCAGTTCGATTGCTGCAAACCGGCAGGCGGAGACGCTGACGCTGCTGCAAAGCGAGCCCTCGTATGGGTATGGAGGGAATGCGCAATGGTCGCGGTTGCTTCCCGGTTCACAACTTCTGGCAATCGGGGGAGACGGGCGCTGGACGTACGCGAGAGATCAGGAGAAGGCCTTTTCTCCACAAGGAATCAGCACGACGGATCGCCGGATTCCGGGAAGGCAAGCCCTTGCGGGAGCGTTTTTTCAGGATTCCTGGACGCCATGGTGGCGGCTCAACGTGATTTTCGGGGCGCGTGTGGACAATTGGAGGAATTACAATGCCGCGCAGACCCAGACCGTACTGGCGACGAATACGACGACACTGACAGTGTTTCCCGAGGTCTCGAAGACGACGGTGACCTCGCGAGCAGGGCTGGTATTTCGGGCGACACGCAACCTGTCGTTGCGTGGCGCGTTCTACCAAGGTTTCCGCGCGCCTACGCTTGATGAGCTGTACCGCTCCTTCCGCGTGGGGAACGTGGTGACGCAGGCAAATCCCAATCTTGGCCCGGAGCACGTGAATGGCTATGAATTCGGAGTGAACCAACAGGTCACGCAGAAGTTTTTCTGGCGGGCCACCTTGTTTGCCGACCGGCTGGACAGCCCCGTTTCCAACGTCACAGTCAGCTCGACCCCGACTTTGATCACACAACAACGACAGAATCTCGGGTACGCCAATGTAAAGGGCGCGGAAGCCGAGGTGAATTACCGCCTAGAGCAGCGGTGGAACATGGCGGCGCGCTATTTGTTCAATCAGGCGGTAGTGGGAAGCTTCGCCGCGAATCCAGCGATTGTGGGGAATCTCTTGCCGCAAGTACCGAAGCATCGGACGAGCGTTCTGGTCTCGTATTCTCATCCGAAGTGGGTGGACGCAGGATTAGAAGCGCGGTATGAAAGCCACCGTTTCGATGATTCGTTGAACAGCTCCAAACTCGGCAGCTACTTCGTACTCAACCTGGGAGTATCCCGAGCGTTAAGCGACCGGTGGAGGGCCTTTTTGAATTTAGAAAATGCTTTCAATCGGGAATATTTTGTTCAGAGCACGCCGGTGCCGCAGAGCGGCACACCAATTCTGCTGTCGGGCGGCGTGCGTTTTCACTGGTCCAAAGACCGTTGAAGCTGCCGGATCCTAAGCGGGATTCGGGCGATAGAGCCAGGCGGGCTTCGTGAAGATCTCCGCGGATGGGGCGCTGTTTACGCCTGCGAGGATGGCGTCGACTTTGGGGCGCTGTGGCGCGAGTGAGCAGACCGGATCGGTGGCAGCGGCATCTCCTGCGAGGAGCAATGCCTGGCAGCGGCAGCCGCCGAAGTCCTGCTCGCGGCGGTCGCAGGTTTTGCAGGGCTCCTGCATCCAGTCTTCTCCACGGAATTTCTGGAATGCGGCGGAGCGTTCCCAGATTTCGCGCAGGCTGCGGTCTTTTACGTTTTCGAATGAGAGACCAGGAATGATTTGCGCGGCGTGGCAGGGAAGTGCATCGCCACTCGGAGTGATGAACATTAGTTTGCGGGCCCAGCCGCCCATGCAGGGCTTGGGGTATTTTGCATAGTAATCCGGGACGACGTACTCGATTCGAATCTTGCCTTGAAGACGTTCCTGTGCGCTCTTAATGAAAGCGAGCGATTGGTCCAACTGCGCGCGCGTGGGGAGAAGATTCTCGCGATTGGCGAACGCCCAGCCGTAGTACTGGACGTTGGCAAATTCGATGCGCGTGGCGCAAGAGGACTCGGCGAGGGCCAGCATTTCCTGGAGTTGGTCGATATTGCGGCGGTGAATGACGAAGTTGAGCGTGACGGCGAGGCGATGTTGCTTGAGCCAATCGAGAACGCGGAGTTTTTGAGTGTGGGACTTTGTGCCGGAGATTTCGTTGGCGGTTTCTTCACGCGCGCCCTGGAAGCTCAGTTGCATGTGGTCGAGGCCGGCTTCGACCAGAGCGGCAAGTTTCGTTTCATCCAGGGGCAGGCCCGAGGTGATGAGATTGACATAGAGGCCGGCTGAGCGCGCGGCACGAACGAGTTCGACGATGTCGGGGCGGGTGAGGGGTTCGCCGCCGGTGAAATCGGCTTGAAGGACACCGGCTTCGGCGGCTTCCTGGAAGACGCGGGACCAAGTTTCGGTGGAAAGTTCGTTGGAGCGAGACTGCAGTTCAAGTGGATTTGAGCAATAGACGCAATGCAGGGGGCAGCGGTGGGTTAGTTCGGCGATCAAGGCCAGCGGATGCGAGTACTGTGAGGTCATGCGATTGTGCCGGCGAATTGGCCGGAAAAGCGGGAGCAGAGCTCCCGCACTCCAAAAACTGCGAGAAGAAATGCGCTCCCGATCCGATCGGGACCGCTACAAAACCAGAAGCGCCCGCCTCGGAAGGCGGCCGCTACAGCTCGAAATCGAGAGCACGATCCTTTTGCAGGAGAGCGAGGTAACCGAGGATGTCCTGCTCGACCTTTTGCGGCTCGGCTTTGGAATAGATCTTCTGCAAATCCACGATGATTTGCTGGACGGTGTGCTTGCCATCGCAGCGCTCGACAATCTCGAGGCTTGGGCCGTTCAGGCGGAGGGCGCGTTCCGGCATGAGCAGCGTGCGCGGCTGCTGATTTTTTTCGTTCAAGCGGCAGCCGGGAGCGAGGCGCGGAAAGCTGTTCAATTCGGGCGTCATCTCGATTCCTTCACGATTCCTGTGCCGGCTGGAAAGCGCCCGGGGGCGGCCAGCCGGGATTGACGTAAGCAAAATAGAGGGCGTCAAGCTGAGCCCAGAGGATGTCGCACTTGGCGCGCAACGCGGCGTGGGCCAAATCCTGTTCCGCGCGCGTGCGCGCGTGTTTTACGACCCAGGCCAGCGCGAATTCGGCGTCCTCCGGAGCTTGCGTGAGCCGGCCGGTGAAATAGTCCAGACCTCCGGAGAGCCAGGGATAATGCTGGCGCAAGCGGTCCATGCGAAGAGCGATGAGTTTGTGCGAGAAGAGTTCGGTGAGGGAAGAAGCGACGGCTTCGAGATGCGAGCGAGTGGAGACGAAGTCCAGGTAGGCCTGGACGGCGAAACGGGTGGCGGGAAGAATGCCATCGCCGCGGAGCGCGTGTTCGCGCGGGAGGCCGGTAGCTTCCACGAGACGCAGCCACTTTTCAATGCCGCCGGGCTTGGCGCCGTCGCCATCGTGATCGAGGATGCGCTTGCGCCAGGCGAGGCGGAACGCGGGATCTTCGCTGCGGGCGAGAATGGCGGCGTCCTTGATGGGAATGCGGCTCTGATAGTAGTAGCGATTGAGAGCCCAGGCTTGAAGCTGGCCGCGCGTGAGCTTGCCTTCGTGCATGAGCAAGTGAAACGGATGTTTGTGGTGATAGCGCTCTGCACCAATGGCGTGAAAGCCAGCGATGAACTCGGCTTCCGCGAGCAGCGGCTTTTCGACGTCGTGGTTCACGGATGGAGTCACAGGTTGAACTCCATCCCATCATAGGCGATTTCCCAACCGGCATCACGCACGGCGCGATGCTCGGGACTCTCTTCGTTCAACACCGGATTGGTATTGTTGATGTGGATGATGACGCGCTTTGTTTTTCCGAGACGAAACGGCCGCTTCAGCATGCCGCGCTCGCCCCAGAGGGGAAGATGACCCATATCGCGAGCCGTTCTTCGGCTGCGCTTGGCTTGGATCAGTTCATCCTCTTTCCAGAAGGTGCCGTCGAGAAGAGCCAGGTCACTTTCATCAACGGAGCGTTGCCAGTCTTCTCCGACTCCGGGGATGCTGGGGGCATAGAAAAACCGCTTTTCTTTGTGGACGAGTTGAAGGCCAATGACCGCCTCTTCCGGAGGAAAGCGGCCTTTCAGTGAATCGCTCACGTAGTCCGGGTAGCTGCCGAGCAGCGGTACGGCTTTGCAGAAGAAGCCGTCTTTTGCGCCGACGGAAGTAGGTGGAACCAGAGGGATGAGACGATCGAGAGGCAAAGTCTCCCAGCGCACGGGAGGTGTTGAACGCGCCAGGACGCGGAACAGACTGTTTTCTTCCGTCAGGATGCGCCGTACCGACGTGGTCGAATAGATACGCAGGGGCTGAAACTCGCGAAGGTGGAGCAAGCCCATCACGCAATCCACGTCGGCACTGGTGAGCAGGACGGTTGAGATGGGTGAACCGAGGGTCGAGGAGGTGACTGACAACTCGGGAGTCGCCAGGATTTGCTGGCGGAGGTCGGGGGAGGCGTTCAGAAGAAACCAGTGTGATGGATCAGAAGAGACAGCGACCTGAGCCTGAGTGCGCGGACGCGCCTTCATTTTCCCGTCGCGCAGGGCGCTACAGTTTGGGCAGGCACAATTCCATTGGGGGAAGCCGCCCCCGGCTGCGGAGCCGAGGACTCTAATGCGCATTCCGGCTCGGTTTAGAGCTCAGCGTTGGCGTACGAGCTTACTTCGCAATTAAGGTCGATTTCTTCGTGCTGAGGGGTAACCCATTCCATGGTCGAGGCTCCTTTTGGAGTCAAATACACGGCAACTTAAAGAGAATAACATGGAATTAAGCTGAAGGGAATGGGGTATTGGCACTTCATTCCGGAACGGATTACTGGTAGGACTGGGACGGAGATGGAGGGCAAGGGCCCCTTCCTGGACGGTACTGAGGTTGCCACGCCCAGAAGCTGGACGCGCCAAACGGGAATTATCCTTCGCAGCACACCTTTATACACTTGAGTTGACAGTAAAAGGGAGGCGGGTCAACGTTAACTTGAGGTAGGGTTTCACCCTCTCAGACTGAAAGTGCAAATCACCACAGCGAATTCGCTTTCGCGAAGCCGATCCCGGCATGGGGCCGGCGAAGTCCGCCCTTTCAGGAACACAACGGGACGGCAATACGCCTGCTGGGTCATCCTCGCCGTAGTGCTCACGGCCTGCTCGGCCACCCGATTGAGCGCCCAATCCCCGAAAGGCGAGGATGTGAAGCCGGTTCCTCTACTCACAGGAAGCGCGGGATTCATAACGACTTTTGATGGCGGAGAGCCCCACCTCGGCCCCATTGCCACGCC
>JBGQDD010000196.1:0-6552 GCA_041495665.1 Candidatus Acidiferrum sp. | reverse complement strand
CTCGTCTTTCTCATGATTCACATCGTGCCGGGCGATCCCGTCGAGCAGATGCTGGGCGAGGGCGCAGCACCGGGACAACTGACTCAATTGCGTCATGCACTTGGGTTGGATTTGCCTCTCCATACCCAGTACGGGCGCTACCTGTGGCAACTCGGCCGCGGCGATCTTGGGCAATCCTTCAAGTTTCAATCGCCGGTGCGCCAGATTATCTTTGAACGCTACCCCGCAACTCTCCAACTTGCTTTCCTCGCGCTGGTTGTCTGCGCCGCGATTGCGATTCCTTCCGGAATGCACGCAGCTTACTGGCGCGGCCAGACGCCCGACCGCGCGGTCGGAGGGTTGAGTTTCGTGAGGCTCCGGTAGAGAATGAAGGCGTGAGTCCGCACAAGCACCGGATCGCCGACTACCTGCGGCCCAAAACGCTTTCGATGTTGTTGCTCGGGTTTTCTTCAGGCCTTCCCTTTTATCTGGTCGGCAATACGTTCGGCTTCTGGCTGCGCGATGAACACACTTCCCTGACGGCGATCGGGTTTCTTTCCTGGGTGGGCATTGCATATTCCCTGAAGTTTCTGTGGGCGCCCGTGATGGATCGCGTCGACTTGCCGTTGTTTAAACGGCTTGGACATCGGCGCGGATGGATGATGTTCTCGCAGATCGTCGTCGGGCTGGCGCTGTCCGCCATGGGCGGAATTGGCACGAAAGCCGGGCTCGGCAGGCTTGGCGCTTTTGCGCTCGTCGTCGCGTTCGCCTCATCGACACAGGACATTGTTGTCGATGCCTGGCGAATTGAATCGGCAGACGACGGAGAAGAACAAGGCCTCCTCGCGTCTGCCTATCAGTTCAGCTACCGCCTGGCGCTTCTGGCTACAGATTCCCTGATCCTCATTGTGGCGGCGGCCGTGGGCTGGCGCATGTCCTACGGTATCTACGGTGCGTGTATGGCCGTTGGAATGATCGCCACTTGGTTTGCAAAAGAACCGGAACGCGCGGACGCGGTGATGGATGAAAAGCGCGAAGCGCCGCTTTGGCGGCGTTTCTTCGACGCCGTTGTGGGACCGTTCATCGCTTTTTTCCGCGCACATGGATGGCTTGCGCTTTTGATGTTGGCGGCCATCAGCCTCTACCGCTTGCCGGACTTTATGATGGGTCCAATGGCGAATCCCTACTACCACGACCTCGGTCTAACGAAACAAACGGTCGGGGCGGTGCGCGGCTCCATCGGGCTTATCGCTACGTTTGCAGGCATCGCCGCGGGCGGATTCTGCTCGCTGAAGCTTGGCTACATGCGCGCGCTCATCATCGGGGGCATTTTACAGGCAGCTGCGACCGCCGCGTTTGCGACTCTCGCGTTCGCGGGCTTGAGCATTCGTCTCTTCGCGCTCGTCATGGTCGGTGACAATTTCAGCCTCAGTTTTGCCGGCGTCGCCCTTGTCGCCTACATGTCGAGTCTCACCAATCTGGGATACACCGCCACGCAGTATGCGCTCTTGAGTTCAACGTATGCTTGGCTGGGAAAGATCTTGAAGGGATTTTCCGGTGCGGCGGTCGAAAGCCTGAGCACCACGCACGGCCTCATTCACGCCTACGGCATTTTCTTTATCGCTTGCGGACTGACGGGCGTGCCTGCGGTCCTGCTTTTCGCGGCATTGGATTACTGGCACAGGCGGAAGCAACCGGCGCCAGCCGCTGCCTAGGAAAGTCTTCACTCGTAACGTAAAGCCACTGCCCGGTCGCGCCGCCTCGCACGTGCGCATTATGGCCAGACCCCTGCTTCCCAACATTCTTCAGCCAGTGTTAATTCAGGCCACCATTGGAATGGCGGGTGCCATCCTCGCGGAATCTACCTTGAGTTTTCTGGGGCTCGGCGTGCTCGCGCCGGTTCCGAGCTGGGGTGCAATGCTCAACGATGCGCGCGGTCATCCCTTCGATGCGCCGCACATGGTCGTGTTTCCAGCGCTGGCGGTGATGACCGCGGTGCTCTCCTTCAACCTGCTTGGTGATGCCTGGCGCGATTGGCTCGATCCGCGGACACGCTCGCAGATGGCCGCCCAGGAATTTTCCCGCTAAACTGATCTTCGGGTGAAAAAAGTAAAATGTGCGATTGAGGGGTGGCAAATCTCTACTTGGTGAGGATTACCGGTGTGCCGCGGCCCAGATTCAAGGTGCGCGCCGCATTCGCTTTGTTCACGGCAATCTCTAGATATCCACTCGAACCCAGATAAGAAATGGGCTCTCCATTGTTGCCGCGCGCAAACGTATCAACCAGGCGCGTCACCTGATGGGTTCCCACTTGAAGCTTGATGGCGCCGCCGTTCAGCGCCGATTCCGGCAAATCTTCCGCGCGAAAATTTGTAATCAAATTTCCGAAAACATCGGTGCGCAACACCGCGCCCCTCATGGCTCCGTCCGCCTCCCTTGGGCGAGGAATCGAGAACTTTTTGTAGTCGCTGATCTCATCTCCCATGCTCGGGGTTTGCCAGCTTTTTGAGAGCCAGGAGGCGACCGGGGCGAAGATGTCTCGTCCATGGAAGGTCTTGCTAACCGGCTGCAGGTAGTAATGCTCGACGTTCGCATGGCGAACGACGAGGCTATCTTTCTCGCGTTCATAGATGACGGACAGCACGCCGTTGTCGGGCGCGACAAAATACTGATTCTGAGCGCTCACCAGCAGCGGCCGGCGCTCGGTTCCCACGCCAGGATCCACAACCACGACGTGAATTGTTTTCGGCGGAAAGTAGGAATACGCGGAGCCAATCGCCAGCGCTCCGTCGAGCAGATCGAACGGCGTGATGTTGTGCGTGATGTCCACGATAGTTACATCGGGATTGATCTTCAGGATGACGCCCTTCAGCGTTCCGACAAGATGGTCGTTGGTGCCGTAGTCAGTTGTGAGCGTGATGATCGCGTTGGCCAATGGATTCTCTCACCTGGGATAATTTGCGCATGGCGCGCAGACGGAGCGGGGCGGCACTCCGTATCCTTTGACGCTAACGGAGGCGACCGCCTCCGTCAAGAATTCGCGCGGCAACTGCTGTGCAATCGCCAATGGTCCAGTCGGTGGCGAAATCCGGTCCGAATCAACCTACGCCCTGTTCGGGTGCGCAAGGATGCCAATCCGGGTCAGGGAAATGAGCCCGGCAATACCATTGGCCGCAGCGCTCGCAAAACTGCTGAGCGCTGTGATCGCAGGGTTCATCCACGCGCGAAACCGCCTGACAGAGTTGTTCCTTGGGTCTTGGTGCTGTTGCGTTCATGGCATCCTCCACGGCACCTAAGTCAGTGCACCAGGGAGACGGGGTACTTAGCGGGCGCGTTCCACTACGCCAACTCTGCGTCGTGCACTTGCAGGCCCCTCTCCAACTTGCTAGCTTAATCTTCAGAGCGGGCGTCGTACAATGGCAATGTAGAAGCTTCCCAAGCTTCCTCTAGTAAACCTTAAATCGCTGGAACGGGGGCACTTATACAGGACGAGGCAGCGCTGAATTGGAAAATGTGACCCGGTTCTACGAGGAATTTGCGGGAGTTCGTCTACCTTTGGGATGACCCTGCCGGCGAGAGCGCAACGTATAGAGTCTGCTCCAAAGATCACCCTGAGGGTTGCTCGCCAGAATTTACCCCGAAAGTGAACCATTTACCCTGCGGCATCGGCACTGACCTTTGCGGAAGACCGGGGAAGCCTCCGTGCTTCTTAGGTCGACCATGGCCAGTATCTCTGGGGGGAGGAGAAAACCAAAAGAACTCGACAAGGCCGAGACTGATGATCTCGGCAGTCACCGACCTCAGGAAGAACAAACGTATAAGAGAATTGGAGGACTTATGAAAGAGACGATGTTGGTTTAGCTCATCCCGGCAGCCCTAGACTGAGATCGCTCCACTAGGCAGATGACCGAACAAAGCACTGCCCCCTCCTAGCGTGGGTACAAAATTGGGTACAGTCGCGGCACCGGTCTGTGCCGGTGCGGGAATTGTCCGGGCTGCTGCAGTGCGAGTGGGGCAGACAACCGAGCGGATTTTTGCTTGACGGGACGGCTCGATGGTAGTATATCATATAGTGACTCTACTTTATAGTTAATATACGCGGAGTGGCCCTCAATAGAGATGAGTCCCCGGCCAGGCGAAGAGAGGAAAGGGCGGGGCAAGCCCCGCCCCTACAATAGCCGCCGAGCAGTAGGAGTTGGGGCGGCCAACTGGCGGTGCGGGCTCAGGCGCGGGAGCGGAGGGAGTGACCCTGCATGGTTGAAGGGATGTCGTAACCAGCGAGGTCGAGAAGTGTGGGGGACACGTCAAGGAGATGAGCGCCAGTGAATTCGCCGCGCAGCTCGAGGGCGGGTGCGTAAAGGATGAACGTGCCGAACTGCGCGTGATTGCAAGCGTCGGGCCCGGTGTCGTTCTCTTCGATGTGCAGGCGGCCGTGGCCCACGCTGCCGATGGAACGCCAATAGAGCCCGCCGAAGTGCACGATTAGATCGGGAGCGACGTTGCGCACGCGGCGATAGATCTGCTCGGGCTTGAAGACCAGAGAGTTGAGCGGGCGACCCTGCGGATCGGTGAGGGATTCGAGGCGCTGCTTCATGTCCTCGCGAAAGGATTCGTACTGCTCGGCGGGAATGATGCCGCGAGGCTCGCGGCCCTCGACGTTGAAGAACACGCGCGCGTAATAGCCGCCTTCGCTCCAGACTTTGGTCTTCGCCCAGTTGACCTTCACCTTGGCGAAGGGCGTGATCTGTTTGGGCATTTCGTCCAGCACCAGGAGGCCTTCGCGCGCGAGCCACTCGTTTACGGCAAACCCACCGTCGAGGCGCTGTGCGCCGTGGTCGGAGACGACCAGGACAACCGCCTTGCCTTCAAGCATGTCGAGCACCGCGCCGATCTGTTCATCGAGCCAGAGGTAATAATCGGGGATGACGGATTCGTAGGGATTCCCTGGCTTGTAGTGAATGTGCTTTGGGTCAAAGGAATCCCAGAAGCCGTGGTGCACGCGGTCGAGACCGATGTCCACATAGTGAAAGTAGTTCCACTCTTTTTCCGCGAGCAGCCAGCGCACCACTTTCCAGTGCTTGCGGCTCATTTCGAAGATCTGCTCGCGGAGCCAAGCTTTGTCATCGGTGCGGAAACCGGGAACATCCACGGGGTAATCACCCACGAGGGCGCGGATCTCGTTGCCAATTTCTGCGGGATAGGTGAACTGGTTCTTCGCCGGGTCGGGCGTGAGGAAACAGCCGATGCGGATGCCTTCGATGGGGCGCAACGGGTAACTCGGAGGCAGTCCCATGACAATGGAGCGCTTGTCGTGGCTGGCGAGGTGATCCCAGATGGCTGGCTCGGTGATGGCACGGGAGTCCACGAAGCTGAGGCCGCCATAGGTGCGGTTGGCGCGATTTCGAAAGCCGTAGACGCCGAGCGAGCCGGGGTCCTGGCTGGTTGCCATGCACATCCACGCGGGGACGGTGATCGGCGGTATGACGCTCTCGAGGCGTCCCCACGTACCCATGCTCATCAAGCGGTGAAGATTCTTGAGGCGCTGGTCGCCGAAGACTATTTCCGGCGCGGCGCAGTCGAGACCCAGAACGCAGATTTTCGGATGTGAATTGCCAGCCATGTCGATCCTGCCCTCGCTTCGGCGCTGGGAGACGTTTGCGCGGGGAGAAAGATTGCGCCAAGACCTGTGTTTCTCCCGGTAAATTCCGGAATGTCGTTGCGCGATGGGCCGCGGGTTTCGTTGACCAGCAGCAGGCATGTATTATAAACATAGGGATGGCATTCTCGACGAAGTTCGAATGAGAAGATATCGGCAAGAGGGAAGCGCAAACTGGGTCCCATGATTCCTAATCGCCCGCACGGCGGCAAACTGATCAACCGGGTACTCGAAGGAAAGGCGCGCGAGGAGTGGCTGCAGCGTGTCGCGCAGCTTCCCCGGGTGCGCTTGAACGCGCGTCAACTCTCGGACGTAGAGATGATTGCCGTCGGCGCGTTTTCTCCGCTGGAAGGGTTCATGGGGAGCCGGGACTATGAAAGCGTCCTGCGCGAAGAGCGGCTGGCCAGGGGAGATGTGTGGACAATTCCGGTGACTCTGGCGGTAACGGAGGAGACGCAGCGCTCGATCGGCCAAGCCGAAGCCGTGGCGCTCACGGACGCCGAGGACCGCGTGGTCGCATTGTTAATGCTGGAAGAGATTTTCCAGTACGACCGCGAACGCGAGGCGCAGAACGTGCTGCGGACAACGGAGGACTCGCACCCCGGCGTACGTTACCTCAAGAGTGCAGGCGAATACTGCTTGGCAGGGCCGATCCACCTACTGGAGCGGCGCCAGGACAAGACGTATGAGAATTACCGGCTGGATCCCAAGGAGACGCGCTACCTGTTCGGCCAGCACGGATGGAAGACAATCGTAGCGTTCCAGACGCGGAATCCTGTCCACCGCGCCCACGAATACATTTTGAAGTGCGCGATGGAAACCGTGGACGGACTGCTGCTGCATCCGCTGGTGGGTGATACGCAGGACGGAGATGTGCCCGCCGAAGTGCGCATCCAATGTTATCTGGCGTTATTGGG
>JBGQDD010000195.1:0-6577 GCA_041495665.1 Candidatus Acidiferrum sp. | reverse complement strand
TGACTAAGCTGGTGGCGTAGTGCGCCCAGGCGAACAGCGGAAGCCGGAACCAGGTCATCCCCGGGGCACGCATGGTGTGGATGGTGACGATGAAGTTGAGGCCCGTCAGAATCGAGGAGAACCCGTTGATAAAGATGCCGATGACCGCCGGCGTGACGGCGGAATTCGAATAGACGCTGCTGAGCGGGGTGTAAAACGTCCAGCCGGTGTCCAGCCCGCCGGTGCTGAAGGAATACAGAACGAAAATGCCGCCGACGATGTAGATGTACCAGCTGAGAAGATTGATCTTCGGAAAAGCCAGATCCTTCGCGCCGATCATCAGGGGAATCAGGAAATTGCCAAGAACGGCGGGAATCGAGGGAATCAGGAAAAAGAAGATCATGGCCACGCCGTGCATGGTGAAAAGCTTGTTGTACGTTTCGGGCGTGACCAGGGCGCCGGTCGGCGTCAGCAGATGAATGCGGATCATGGTGGCGAAGATGCCGCCGATGAAAAAGAAGAAGGTCACCGAACCGAGGTACAGCAAGGCGATGCGCTTGTGATCCGTGGTGAGCAGCCACGAGCGGAGGCCGTAGCTGGCGTTCAGATAGTTCTCCTGCGGCAGTTTGTGGCCCGGCAATGGCGTTGGCAGCGTGTTGCTCATGAGTTAGTTCTTCCCCGTGGGCGGCGCAATACCGGCACCCTTTACGGGAACCGGCTGCGACTGCAGAGACTTGACATAAGCGGTGAGAGCGAGAATCTGTTCCTCGGTCAACTGTCCCTGAAACGTGGGCATCAATGGCTGATACCCGGCCACAATTTTCGCATTCGGCTGCAGAATCGACTCCCGGATGTAGGTTTCGTCCGCGGCGACGGCAGAGCCATCCGCCAGGAGAATTTGCGCGCCATAGACGCCGTTGAGCGAGGGGGCGCGGCCCGTGCCATTGGCGACATGACAAGTGACGCAAGCTTTTTCGGCAAAGAGCTTCTCGCCCGCAACGACAGGATTGGCGCTGCCGCCGGACGAGCCGGAAAGCCACGCGGCGTAGTCGGACGGCTCCATGACGGTAACCCAGCCGCCCATCAGGGCATGGTTGGTGCCGCAGTACTGCGAACAAAAGAAATGGTAACGGCCGGGCTTGGTGGGGCGGAACCACATGGTGTTGTAATGCCCGGGAATAACGTCCATTTTCACGCGGAACGCGGGAACGAAGAAATCGTGGATCACGTCTTCGCTGGCCATGATGAGGCGAATGTTGCGGCCCACGGGAACGTGCAGCTCGTTGATTTCCTTCAAGCCGCTGGGCTGCTGCGCGTTCCACATCCACTGTTTGGCGATCACGTAAATATCGAGGGTGTCGAGCGGCGCGCGGCGATAGTCGACGTAGATGACCGCGCCCCAACTGAACATGGCCATGGCCAGAATCAGGGGAACGATCATCCACACGGCCTCGAGGCGCGAATCTTCATGGATGGGAATACCGACGTCATTCGGTTTTTTGCGGTGGTACTTGAAGAAGAAAATGACGATCGCCACGGTGACGGAAACCGCAAAGAACAAGCAAACAGCGGTGATGAAGAGCATCAGCGAGTCCACGTGCGGCGCGAAGTTGGACGCTTGCTCCGGATAGATTGGCAATTGCGACTGCACGGCTTAGTGAGCTCCTCGTTCCACGCCACTGGAAATCGGCTGGCGCAAATTCCGGGCCGCCGCCAAAGTTTCGCGGCGGCGCGAAATCAAAATTCCTCCAACGATGCAGAGAATGGTCAGGACCCCGCCCAGGCGGATAATCTTGAGAATCGAGGCGCTGTAGGTGGCGGCGGAGGGGTCGTAGTGATAGCAAAACAGCAAGACGTGATCGATAGGCGTGCCGATCTTTCCCGCGGAAGCATCCACGAGCCCGAGGCGCATGTCGCGGCCGGGAAATTCGACGCCGTAAAAGTAGCGCGAGATGCGGCCGTCCGGAGTAAGAATCATCACGCCAGCGGCGTGCGCGAATAGATTGGACTTGGCATCGAAAGTGAAACGGAAGTTCGCGGCTTTGGTCGCGGCTTCAATGGATTCTTTCGAGCCGGTGAGGAAATGCCAGCCGTAATCCGTTTCCGGGCGGCGGAAATGGACCAGCGCCGCCTTTTTCTTTTCCGCAGCCATCTCCGGCGTCTCGCGAGAATCGAAGCTGACGAAAACAACTTCGTAGTCGCGCCCGGGATTGAACGAGAGCATGCGCAGCACGCCGACGACGCCTTGTTCGACTTGATCGCAAAGCATGGGGCAGCCGTAGTAGACGAAGGCGAGAACGACCGGCTTTTGCTTTCCAAAATACTCGCGGAGCTGAACGCTGCGGCCAGTTTCATCGCGGAACGGGAGGTCCAGCGGCATCGGCCCGTTGAGCGGCGGCTCGAATCCCACGTTTTGCAAAGCCAATGGCATGGTTGCAGCCGATGGGCCGGTGTTGCCGGGAACTGCCTGCGCGTGCAAATTGGACGCCGCCAGCAAAAGCGCGGCAACTCCAACGATATGGCGAATTTTATTCATTTCGTTATTTCTTTTTCTCCACTGCGGGCGCCGGCCCCGCGAGCAAACCCTTTTCGGCGACGATCTTCATCGCGTCCTTGACGGGAATCTGCGCGATACCGCCGGATTTGTCGATCCATTCGAGCTTTTCATTGGCCTCGCCATCTTCCTGATTCTTCTTGCGCAGATCGGCTTGCGGATCGGTTTCATGGCCGGGGACACCCTGGAGCCGCGGCTCGGGAGGCAGTTCCTTCCCATGAGCCTCGCGGGACGGCGGCGGGGGCGTATCGGTCGAAGCCGTAAAATCCGTGGTGAAACGAAGGACGTAAACGCAAATCAGCAAGGAAGCCACGACCGCCACGCCCAGGGCAAAAAGATACCGATAAATGGCGCCGGCCTTGATGTCGCGTTCTTCGAACGAGACGTCGGTGTGGCGCGGCTCCTGGCCCTTGTTGTGAGACTCAGTGCTCATGGTGCTCAATGGCCTCCGCAAGTTTCGGGTCGCCGAGCGGAAGAAGCGGCCGTTGCTTCAGATTGAAAGCAAAGAGGCCGAGCCACAATCCGCCAAGCGCGATGGGCAAAACAACGTCCAGCCAAGTAGGCATGGCGCGAGAAGTGAATTCCGGACGCGTCATCCAGAAGAGATCCACAAGACGCATGAAGATGAGCCATATAGCGATCTTGGGGAGCACTTTCGCGTTGCGCTTCACATCCTGCGAGAGGAGCAGGAAAAAAGGCACGAAGAAATGGAACACCAGCACGATCACCGCGACGACGCCCCAGCCGCCGTACAGCCGCGTGCGGTAGAAGGTGATTTCTTCCGGCTGGTTCCCCGACCAGATGATCAGGAGCTGCGAGAAATCGAAGTACGCCCAGAGCATCACGAAAGCGAGGAGCAATTTACCCAAATCGTGCAGGTGGCGCTTCTGCAGGACGCTGGCGAAAGGTTCGGTGCGCGCCAGCAGCACGACAACCGCGATCATGAGCGCCATCGAGGAGATCAACTGTCCGGCCACGAACAGGAAACCGTAGATGGTGGAGGCCCAGTGAGGCGAGAGGGACATGACCCAATCGATGGCCGCGAAGGTCATCACAAAAACGTAAAGAATAATGCCCGGGCCGGCCAGCATTTTCAGGCGAAGGCGCACCCCGCGATCGGCCTGGTTGGTGTCCTGCTGCTTCGACAAATAATTGAAGATGAACATCAGCACGAGCCAGATGGCGAAATAGATGACCGCACGCACCTGGAAGCGCCCGCCGGTCAGATAAGTCTGCTGAAACTGCGAGAGCGGCTCTTTCTCCAAGGCTTCCGGATTGAGCCAAGCGCCATAGAGGTACTTCATACCGAAAAACAGGATGGGAAGAAAAAACGCGGCGATCAGTGGAAGCGTGCGCGTGGCCGATTCCAGCGGACGGCGGATGATGATGCCCCAGTGGCCGCTGGTCAGGTGCTGCAACATCAGGAGGCCAAGCGAACCGACGGTCAGGCCGAGAATCAGCAGGAAACTCATCAAGTAGGACGGATAGAAAAGCTCCGGGGCGCGCACGGCGCCGAGAATGGAAACAAGCAAGGCTACGCCGCCGATGAATAGCGCCCGTTGTTGAAGGCGGCCGACGCTCTCCGGCGCCTGATATTCCTGCGCAGCCATTATAAGCTGCCTCCTGTCGAATCCTTCGTGCTGCCCGCTTCCGGCTTCCGCTCGGCGCCCGGTCTTGCGCCGCCCTGTTTCTCTCCGGAAGGGCCGCCTTGATTCAGCTTCTCGCGAAGCTCCGCGGGCAGATCGGCGGCCTTGGCATTGCGGCTGAGCTGCAGCGCGCGGATATAGGCGATGATGGCCCAGCGATCGCGCGGAGGAATCTGCGCCGAGTAGCCCAGCATCTGACCGAAACCATTCGTGATGTTGTCGTAGAAATAGCCGTTGGGCGCCTGGCGAAGACGGTCCTGATGATAGGTTGGCGGCTGCTTCATGCCGCGGATGGCCACCATGCCGTTTCCGTCGCCCTGCAAACCGTGGCAGGGAGTACAGAAAATCTTGTAACGCTCTTCACCGCGCTCGAGCAGCTCGAGGTTCACCGGCAACGGGAAATTGTTCGAATCCTTCGGCACAAAGAGCTCGTCGTTGGCCAGCGAACCCCGCGCCACGGTATTTTCAACTAGCGGGCGCTCCGAGCGGCCATCTTCAAAGAAGGACGAAGGCGCAAGCGGCCGATTCTTCGGCTGATTGGCCATGTCCTGCCGGAGATAGTCGCAACCGGCGCCGAAAACCAGGCAGGCGGCGCAAGCGGTGACGAGGAAGCGCGAGGTGTTAGTCATCGGACACCTCGGTGACATGATGTGCGTGAACATCCTGGAGGAGGCGCGCGCAATCCGCCAGATGGAATTTCGGATCCTTGGCCTCGATGCAAACAAAAAAACGGTCCGACGATGCGTGGGTGAAACGAGGAACGTTGAAAACCGGATGGTGTGGCTGGGGCAGTTTGTTCAGGGCCAGCATACCGAAAACCGCGGCGAGCGATGCGCCGAGAATCGTCAGCTCAAAGGTGACGGGGATGAAGGCCGGCCAACTATTGAGCGGGCGGCCGCCGACGTTCAAGGGATAAGCGATGGCCGCCGCCCAGTACTGAAAGAAAAAACCGCCAATACCGCCAGCCAGGCCGCCAAGAAGGCAAATCAAGGGGACCATGTTGCGCTTCAGGCCCAGCGCCTCCGAGAGGCCTTCCACGGGAAAAGGCGAATAGGCGTTGACGCGGCGGTAGCCGGCCTCGCGGATTTTCTCCACGGCATGAATGAGCTCTTCAGGGTCGCCAAACTCACCCATCACGCCGTATATGTGCGAGCGGTGCAGCATTATTCATCGTCCTCGGAAGTCTCCGCCACTAGCTCGCGCATTTCCGCAATGGAAATCGCGGGGAGAACGCGCACGAACAGGAAGATCAGAGTAACGAACATACCCATGGTGCCGATGAAGGTGGCCCAATCCCAGAACGTCGGACTATAACGGCCCCAGGCGGAAGGCACGAAGTCGCGGGTCAGGCTGATAACCACGATGACGAAGCGCTCCAGCCACATGCCGATATTCACGACGATGGACATGATGAAGAGAACGATGACGTTGTGGCGCATCTTGTAAAACCAGAGCAATTGCGGCGTCAGGATGTTGCAGATAATCAGCGCGTAGTAATAGGGAGCATAGGGACCGTGCAGACGCTGCTGGACCAGGAAAACGTCAAACTTGTTGCCGCTGTATGACGACATGAAAAACTCAAAGAAGTAGCCATAAGCGACGATGAGTCCGGTGGCGAGCATGACCTTGGCCATGTTGTCCAGGTGGCGCATGGTGATGAAGTCTTCGAGGCCATAGGCCTTGCGCAACGGGATCGCGATGGTCAAAACCATGGCGAAGCCCGAATAGATAGCGCCGGCCACGAAATACGGGGGAAAGATGGTGGTATGCCAGCCGGGAACGATGGCGATGGAAAAGTCGAAACTGATGACCGAATGTACGCTGAGCACGAGCGGCGTTGCCAGCCCCGCCAGCAAGAGGTACGCCGACTGGTAACGATGCCAGTGACGCGCCGAACCGCGCCAGCCCATCGCCAACATCCCATAAATGATCTTCCTGGGCTTCTGGACGGAGCGATCGCGAAGCGTGGCCAGGTCCGGAATGAGGCCCACGAACCAGAACATCAGCGAAACCGTGCCGTAAGTCGAAACCGCGAACACGTCCCAGATCAACGGGCTGCGGAACTGCGGCCAGAGTCCCATGGTGCTGGGATACGGGAACATGTAAAAGGCCATCCACGGCCGGCCGGTGTGGATCAGCGGGAAAATGCCCGCGCAGGCCACGGCGAAAAGCGTCATCGCTTCCGCGAAGCGGTTGATGGAGGTGCGCCACTTCTGATTCAACAGGAATAAAATCGCGGAGATCAGCGTGCCGGCGTGACCGATACCGATCCACCAAACGAAATTGACGATCGCAAAACCCCAGCCGATCGGGGCGTTGATGCCCCAGATGCCGGTGCCTTTGATGATCAGCCAGCCGATGGCGACGGTCATCAGCCCCATGAGGCTGAAGGCGATCG
>JBGQDD010000194.1:0-6590 GCA_041495665.1 Candidatus Acidiferrum sp. | reverse complement strand
GCAATCGACAATGTGGAGCCATGGATCGTTTACACGGAGTCGCAGGACGGCTATATCGATCGCCGCGACCTGCGCACCGGGCAGCAGCGATCGATCAAGCCGGAGGCGAAAGCCGGAGAGCCACACTACCGCTTCCAGTGGAATTCGCCGGTGGCGGTTTCCGCGCACCTGCACACGACGGTTTATTACGGCGGGAACTATCTCTTTAAGTCGACGGACCGCGGCGATAACTGGACCCGGCTGGGCGGGGACATGACCACGGGCGTGGACCGCAACAAGCTGCAGGTTTTTGGAAAGACACCAGATAAGAACACCCTGTCGCGGCACGACGGCGTGCAGGAATATCCAACGATCACCACGCTGAGCGAATCGCCGTTGACGCCAAATGTGCTGTGGGTAGGCACTGATGACGGCAACGTGCAAGTGACGCGCGACGGCGGAAAGACGTGGAAGAACGTGGCGTCGAAGGCGCCCGGAGTGCCGAAGGGGACTTACGTGAGCCGCGTGGTGGCGTCGAAAACTGGCGAAGGCGCGGCGCTGCTGACGTTCGACGGGCATCGCGGGGACGATAACAGCGTCTATGTTTTTGCCACCAGCGATTATGGCGAGAACTGGAAAGCCATCCACAACGGGATTCCTGATTTCGCCGGAAGCGTGCACGTGGTGCGCGAGCATCCGCGGAACACCAACCTCTTGTTTGCAGGGACGGAATTCGGGCTATGGGTATCGTGGGATCGCGGCGGAAATTGGACTGCGCTAAAAAACAATTTCCCAACGGTCCCGGTGGACGACATCGAAATCCAAGCGCGCGAAAACGACCTGGTGCTGGCGACGCACGGGCGATCGATCTGGGTTTTTGACGATCTGACGCCGATCGAGAAGATGGATGCGAACGTGGCGGGATCGCCACTGACATTCTTTCCGCCGCGGACGGCGACGACCTGGCACCTGCGCAACCGCCGTTGGAGCGGGGGGCAAAAAGCGTTCACCGCAAAGAACCCGCCGTACGGCGCGATTTTGAATTACTACCTAAAGGAAGCCGTGCCGCCGGAAGCGCCCAAGAAAGACAAAGAGGAAAAAGACAAGAAGGCCGCCGCCGAGGAGAGACCGAAGTCCGATGTTAAGGGCGACGCAGCGGAAAAGAAGGAAGGCAAAGTAAAAATCACCGTGCTCGACAAAGACGGGAAAGTGCTTCGAGAGTTGGACGGGCCAAGCGCTGCGGGCGCGAACCGCACAAACTGGGACTTGCGCTGGGATGCGCCGGCGGAGCCGACACCCCAACAACTGGAAGCGATCGCGGCGGGATATGGATTCGGGCCGCGCGGGCCGTTCGTCGAGCCGGGGGAATACACCATCAAGATCAAGGCAGGAGACAAGGAAGCCTCGCAAAAGGTCATGGTCGAAGAAGATACGCGAATCGTGATTTCGGCCGCGGACCGGTCGGCCCGGCGCGAAATGATCGACCAGCTATACCCCATGGCCAAGACGACAGATAAGGACTGGAAAACGATCGAAGGCATACAGACAACGCTGAAGACCGCGCGAGAGCAGTGGAAGAAAGATGCGGGAAGATCCAACACAACGAAAATCCCTGACGATATCGTCAAAGCCGCCGATGAACTCCAGAAAAAAGTGGACGCTATCGCCGAGAAATTCACTCGCGAACGGGAAGGGCTGGGGAACGCTGGGCCGCCGTTCGAATGGAAGCCCGATCCGCTCCCGAATCAAGTGCAGAACCTGCTGGATGACCTGGATGGGTTTGCGGCTGCCCCCGATGGACAGCAAAGAGAGAAACTCGCGGAGCTGACGCCGCTGGTCAACGATGCTTCAACGCAGGTCAAGAAAATCGCGGAGGAGGAGCTGCCCGCGCTGAATAAGAAGATGAATGACGCTGGCATTCCCCACATCGTCCCTGCGCCGCCGCAGCCGCGCGGCGGACGGGGTGGCGAAGAGGAGTTGGAGCACTAGCGCACGCGCGCAGTTTGTGCCACCGAGACGCTTCCGCCCGGCGTGCGTCTAAGGGTCAGAAAAGGGTGTGTCAATCGGCGGGCCGATAGTCAGCGGCCTGCCGATCCGTGAATTCCTGTTCAAAGTTCTTGATCGACGGTACGGAGGAAATCAGCATGAGCGTGAAGCAGCCCAGTCCGCGCGGTCTGACCGCGTGGTTTGTCGTTGTGGCGATAGTGGTTGGATTCATTTTCGGGGGCGCAAGCGCGCTGAGCGCAGCTGCGAAGCGCCGGGTTACTGCGGAGCAGGAGAAGGGCAAGAGAGAAGAAAAGAAGGACGAGAAGAAGGATGAAAAGAAAGACGAAAAAAAAGGGCTGCCTCTGAAGTCCGACCGCAAGATCGAATTCACCACGGATGAAGGCACCTGGCTCTCGCTGGACGTCTCGCCGGACGGAAAGACGATCGTGTTCGAACTGGTGGGCGACCTCTTTACGCTCCCCATCGAAGGCGGACAGGCCAAGCTGCTCTCCGGCGGAATGGCCTTCGACAGCCAGCCAAAGTTTTCGCCGGACGGAAAGTGGATCGCGTTCCTCTCCGACCGCGAAGGCAGCGAGAACATCTGGATCATGCATCCGGACGGCACTGGTCCGAAGCAGGTCTCCAAGGACCCGAATAGCGAATTCACTTCGCCGAGCTGGGCTCCGGAGGGAAATTACATTTTCGTTTCGAAAGCGCCGTTCGGGATCGGGGCGAACGAAATCTGGATGTACCACGTGGATGGCGGATCGGGCGTGCAAATTACGAAGTCGAAGCCGGCGCCCACAACCCGGCGGCAGGATCGGCACAATGCGATGGGCGCGACAGCTTCCGCGGACGGGAAATATCTCTACTACGCGGTGCGGCAGGGGCCTTTTTCCTACAACGTGCAGTTTCCGCTTTGGCGGATCGCGCGGCGCGACCGCAAGACCGGCGACGAAGACGACATTATTCGCCAACTCCGAAGCGCTTTTCGCCCGGTGCTCTCTCCCGATGGCAAACAGCTTCTCTATGTTACGCGCTATGAAACCGAGACCGGGCTTCGCTTGCGCAACCTGGAGACTGGTGAAGATCGCTGGGTGAAGTACCCGGTGACGCGCGACGACCAGGAATCACGCTTCACGCGCGACGTCTTCCCTGCGTACACGTTCCTGCCGGGTGGCAAAGAGGCTGTCTACAACCAGGATGGCAAGATCAAGCGGCTCGATCTGGCGACCGGCACGGACAAGGTGATTCCGTTCACCGCGCAGGTCTCGCAGGAACTCGGACCGAAACTCGATTTTCCGCAGAAAGTGGAACAAGGGCCGGTGAAAGCGCGTTTGATTATGGACCCGGTGGAATCCACCGATGGAAAGAAGCTGGCGTTTTCCGCGATGACCCACCTCTACACGATGGATCTCCCAGCCGGAACGCCGCAGCGGCTGACCAGCGGAAACGCTCATGAATTCCAGCCGGCGTGGTCGCCAGACGGAAAGACCATCGCTTATGTGACCTGGTCAAGCGAGGGCGGGCAGCTCTGGAAAAAACCTGCAACAGGCGGATCACCGGTGCAGTTGTCGAAGTCGCTGGCTGTTTACAGCAATCCCGCGTGGTCGCCCGACGGAACGAAGATCGTTCTTCTGCGCGGCAATGCTTACGACCGCGAGAACAGCACCTTCGATGGCGGGCAGACGGCGAATGCTGACCTCGTGTGGGTCCCCGCGGACGGCGGCGTGGCCAGCCTGATTCTGCCGGCGCGCGGCGCGGGCGGACCGCATTTCACGCAGGAAAAGGATCGCATTTACGTCTACACGCCGCAGGGCCTCGTTTCCCTGCGATACGACGGCACAGACCGGCGGACGCACCTCCAAGTCAAAGGGCAAGGAGCTTTTGCCGAGGAGCCCGTGCCGGCAGATGATCTGCAGCCGAGTCCGGACGGGCAGTGGGTGTTGGCGCAAGCGATGAACCAACTCTATCTGATCGCCATGCCTGTCGTGGGCGGCGAAGCACCGATCGTGAACGTGACGACACCTACCGTGCCGGTGAAGCGGCTAACGGACATTGGCGCGGACTATTTTGCCTGGGCCGATGGCGGAAACACCATCACCTGGGCTGTGGGCGCCAGCCTTTTCCGCGAGCCGCTCAGCGCGATCTCTTTTGAACCGCCGAAGGACGAGAAGAAAGAAGGCGACAAGAAAGAGGCGGACGCCAAGGGCTCAGATAAGAAGGACGGGGACAAGAAGGACGGGGACAAGAAGGATGCTACTTCGCAAACGGCGGATGCGAAGAAAGACGAAAAGAAAGAAGAGAAAAAAGAAGAAAAGAAACTGAAGGAGCAGGCGAAGGACGTCCAGGAAATCGCGGTCAATCTGGAATTCCCGCGGAAGACACCAAAGGGCACCATCATGCTGCGCGGTGCGACGGTCGTGACGATGAGGGGCGGCAAGGAAGATGAAGTCCTCAAAAACGCCGATATCATCGTCGAAAACAATCGCATCAAGAGCGTGGGTGCGAAGGGTAGTGTGCCGGCGGGTGCCAAAATATTCGACGTGAGCGGCAAAACGATTGTGCCAGGTTTCGTCGACACGCATGCGCACTGGACGGAAATCCGGCGCGGCATCCTGGACACGCAGAACTGGTCGTTCCTCGCGAACCTGGCTTACGGCGTAACGGCCGGGCTCGACGTGCAGACGAGCTCGAACGACATGTTTGCGTACCAAGACCTGGTGGACAGCGGCGACATCCTCGGGTTGCGCGCGTTCTCAACCGGGCCCGGCGTTTTCTACGACAACAACTTCCAGTCCGCCGAAGAAGTGAAAGGTGTGCTAACTAAGTACAAGAAATATTACGGCACGCATAATATCAAGAGCTACGTCGTGGGCGATCGCAAGCAGCGGCAGTTCATGGTGCAAGCGGCAAAAGAACTGGAGATGATGCCCACCACGGAAGGTGCGCTGGACCTGAAGCTCAACCTGACTCACGTCATCGACGGCTTCCACGGCAACGAGCATACCCTGCCGATTACGCCGCTTTACAACGACGTGATCCAGATGTTTGCGAAGTCGGGGATCGCGGAAACACCGACGCTGATCGTGAATTACGGAGGGCCATTCGGCGAGGACTACTGGTTTGAAAACAGCGAAGTGCACGACAATGCAAAACTAAATCATTTCATGCCACACCGGATCATCGACGAGAGAACCAAGCGCCGTCCGGGATGGTTCCGCAAGGACGAATATGAGTTTCCAAAACTGGCGGCGCAGATGGCGAAGCTCGAAAGCGCGGGCGGCCTCGTCGGAGTCGGCAGCCACGGCGAGATGCAGGGAATCGGCTATCACTGGGAGCTGTGGATGCTGGCGAGTGGCGGCATGACGCCGCTCGAAGTGCTGCGATGCGCGACGGTGAACGGCTCGAAAATTATCGGGAGGCCCGCGGAACTGGGATCGATTGAGCCTGGCAAGCTGGCAGACCTGCTGATCCTGGACAAGAGCCCGCTCGACGATATTCACAACACCAACACGATTCACTGGGTGATGAAGAACGGTGAATTGTTCGAGGGAGACACACTGAACCAGGTGTGGCCGGAGCAAAAAAAGCTTGAGCCGCTCTGGTTCTGGAGCAACTACGACGCACCGAAGCCCGGTGAGCCGCTGAACTACGGGAAAACCACTCAACCGTAGCCATTTATTCTGCAGGAGGCGCACTTGTAGGGGCGCAGCACCGCTGCGCCCGGACTTGCTCAATCACGTCTAACGCGGTGTTACTGCATCGTCCGTGCGAGGCGAATTGCGTGCGATTGGCGCGACCACGCGCCTCTCCACTAGTCACGAGTCACCAATCACTTCTCTGACTTCGCCGCTGCTTTCGTCTGCGTCGCGCGATACCACTCGAAGGTGCGCGCCAGGCCTTCCTCAAAGCCCACCTGGGGGTCATATCCAAGAACTTCTCGCGCCTGAGAAATGTCCGCCTGCGAGTCGCGGATGTCTCCATCGCGCGGCGGATCGTGCTTGGCTTCGAGCCTCTTGCCGGTGATTTTTCCCAGCTCGCGAAGAACTTCATTAAGTGAGACTCGTCCCCCCACGCCGACGTTGAAAACTTTTCCGGAAACACTCGGCGCTTCGCACGCGAGGAGATTCGCCTGTACCGCGTTCTCAACGTAGGTAAAATCGCGCGTCTGTTCGCCGTCTCCGAATACAAGCGGCTGCGTATCTTCCAGAAACGCCGTGCAGAATTTGGCAAGCACGCCGGAATACGGCGAGTCGGGATCCTGGCGCGGCCCAAAGATGTTGAAATAACGGAGCGCGACGTTTTCCAGACCGTAACACCGGCCGAACGTCTGCCCGTAAAGCTCGCCCACGTACTTGGTGACGCCATAGGGCGAAATGGGCATCGGCTGCATGGTTTCGACTTTTGGAAGGGTGGGCGTCTCTCCATAAGCGGAAGACGAAGCGGCGAAGACCACGCGCTTGACCTTCAGTTCTCTTGCGGCCACCAGTACATTCAAGGTGCCGTCGATGTTGATCTTGTTCGTTTCAATGGGGTCCTTGACCGAGCGCGGCACGGATGTGCGCGCGGCAAGGTGCAGCACGTATTCCGCTTCGTGCATGGCTTTCCGCACCACCTCAATG
>JBGQDD010000193.1:0-6600 GCA_041495665.1 Candidatus Acidiferrum sp. | reverse complement strand
TTCCTCATCGGCGGTCAGCGCGAGAATCAGATCGCGGTCCGGCAGATATCCTTCCTTTTTCAAGCGGATGAAATTGGCAACCAGGATGGCATCGCCTTCCTTCATGTCCTCCGTGCCGCGGCCGTAGAAGTAGCCGTCCTTCTCGATGAATTCGAAGGGATCGGTGGTCCAATCCGACCGCAGCGCTTCGACAACATCCAGGTGACCGATGAAAAGGATGGGTTTGCGTTTTCCAGTTCCGCGAAAACGCGCGACGAGATTTTTCTTCCGTTCGTTCGGTCCGGCTAGCTTGATATCGCCCTCGGCGAAACCACCGTCGCGCAAACGCTTGGCCATGGCTTCCGCAGCGGTGGTGACGTTGCCAACGGAGTCGGTGGTATTGATTTCGATGAGCTGCTTGAAAATGTCACGCGCCAATTGCTTCGTTTGATCCTGACCTTGAGTTCGCCCTCTGGGCGCACAGCTTGCGATCAGACAAAATGACAAGATCCAGCGTATTCCTCTTTGCATTTACTCTCCTCAAAGCGAACGATCACGAAAAAGGCAGTTGCCCTCCGGGCGATGACGGCCGCGTCGCGAGCGCATAGCGGAGGCATCGCGACAGATACGATGCCGCCCAGAACAGCAGAATCATGCCAACTCCGCGGTCCAGCACAAGAAACACGGCAAAGGCAATGAATACCGCCAACCCTGTTCTATCAGGCCTCATCAGCGGCGCTTGCAGACGGCCGTTCACAAATCGGGCCAGTTCCCTGGGCCATTTGAAAACCCAGTACAGGCCGTAGATCGGAATCAAATGAAACCACGCCGCACGCATCGGCTTAATTGGATATGCGCTGGCGGTCGCTTGCGCGAGCACGACATGATATTCATGGACGCAAACAAGCCAATAGATCAGGCTGAGGAAATTGGCGAGAAACAGATACAAAGGGGGGATGAGCAGCGGCTCTTTGACAAGTTCTGGATGCAACGAAAGCGCAACCATTTCCGCGATCAGCGTCGCGACACCCAATAAATAACCGATCCAGATACGCGGAAACGGGGGCAACGCCCTGGGTTCCGCCTGTCGCTCTTGTGATTCTCCGCCGGACCAATCCATTCCGCCCTCGATAAGTCTGTCTTGGAGCGTAACGGCCCTGCCGCTGCTCCGTCAAACCATTTGGGGCCCCCGCGTTCCGTTGTTGCCGCGAGTTGCTTCGCCCGGCACGCCTTACATAAACTGGCAAGGTTCCAATGACGGAGGAAGAGATGACACTAGCCATGAAACGCGCCTCGCAGATTGTCCTGGGCGCTGTGATGTTCGTTGCGGGAATTGCGGCCGGCTCTTTGCATGCACGTAGCGCGCCGGTACAGAACCGCTTCGGCCAGCCAAAAACGGTGCTGCACGTGGTGGTCTACAAATTCAAAGACAACGTTTCGAATTACGACCGGGAAAAGGCCATCAACGGCATCAAGGACATGGCGGGAAAGATTCCCGGCATCAAAAACGTGTGGCTGAAAACCGGGCGCAATCAGATCAAGGACTTCAGCGGCGTCTACGCCATCGAATTCACGAGTGCCGAAGCCGCCGCCGACTACGCTGAAAGCCCGGTTCATGAGGCGTGGTCCAAGATGTGGCAGGAACAGCGCGAGAACAGCCTTTCCTTCCAGGTTTCGAATCCGTGAGCAGTCAGCCCGCTAATCTTCGCGCGCGATTCCGTACCTCTTGCGAATCATGCGATCGGCCGCGCTATCTGTGAGCAGCCACTTGGCCCATTTCGCAAATGTCGCGAGCGGGGTTACGCCGTAACGCGCTTTGGGCCGCGGCGCCTCAATGGCTTTCAGCATGATGCGCGCGCAGTCTTCCGGAGTGGTTTTGGACTGTGCCCGAGTGCTACTCGCGCTTCCCAGATAGGACGCATAGATCCTGGCGTAGGGTCCGGTCTTGAACTTTTCCTTGTAGGTTTGCGTCAGTTCCATGGCCGTCCTCTGAATATTGGTCACGATGTAGCCGGGCTGGATGAGAATAGTGTGAATGCCGAAGGGATAAAGTTCGTATCGCAACGCGTTGCTTAACGCTTCGATGGCATGTTTCGAGGCGCTGTAGGCGCCTTGCGTCGGCGGTGTCACAAAGCCGGAGACCGAGCTCATCATTAAGATGCGCCCCGCGCGGCGTTCACGCATCCGGGGAAGAACGGCCTGGGTCACCCGGATCACGCCGAAAAAGTTCGTTTCGAATTGCCGCCGCCAGTCTTCCAGGCGCAGATCCTCGACGGCGCCAACGTAGACCTGCCCCGCGTTGTTGATCAGCACGTCGATCGTGTCTGACTTCTGATAGACGGAAGCGACGGCACTTTGCACCGAGATGTCGTCACACACATCCATCTCCAGGGATTCGAGCGGCAGTTTCTTTTCCTTGGCCAACGCGTCGAGCTGCGCGCGCTTCTCCGCCGAGCGACCGGCCGCAAAGACGCGGTAGCCTCGTCCGGCGAGCAACAGCGCCGCGGCCTTGCCCAATCCATCCGTGGCACCAGTAATTAAGACTGTCTGAGTTCCGCGCTCCGCGTTCATTCCGCTCCCTTATGGCGGAGGCTATCGTATCGCGAATTGGAACGAGCCGCGCTGGGCGTGTTGGCGCCCCGTTTTCGGCACAACGTGCGGCGGCGCTGCTCTTTGGATCGATTAGGATTGCTAGACTAATTGCATTTCCTGCGTTCTAATCGCAACGCTTGGGTGAGCGTGCATGCCGGCTGGCGAAAACCTTTCCGTACCTGCGCCCGAAAAAAAGTGGCGGCTCGGCTTTTGGAGCCTGATCGCCACGCAGTTCCAGGGCGCCTTCAACGAGAATGGGCTGAAATTTCTCGTTATCTACCTCATTCTAGCGGTCGAAAAAGACAAGGCCCAGCGTGACCAGCTCGAATTGCTGGTCGGCGTGCTCTTCGCCGCCCCTTTCATTCTCTTCTCGCTGACGGGCGGATATCTAGCGGACCGGTTCAGCAAGCGTGGCGTCACCATCTGGACGAAAGTGTTTGAAGTGGGCGTCATGCTCTTCGCCACGGCCGCGCTCGTGGGACCCAATCTCAAGCTGGCGCTGGCGGCGATTTTTCTCGTCTGCACCCAGGGGGCGCTCTTTGGGCCGTCCAAGTACGGTTTGCTGCCGGAACTGCTTCCCCAGGAAAGGCTTTCGTGGGGTAACGGCATCCTCGAACTCGGGACTTTCCTTGCCATCATCGTCGGGAGCGTGAGTGGTTCATTTCTCGCCGAAGCTTTCGACGGGCGCGAGGTTTATTCGGGGGCGCTGCTCCTTGGTTTTACGATTGTCGGTTTGGCCTGGAGCTTTGGAATCAGCCGCGTACCCGCGGCGGACCCCGCGAAGAGATTCCATCCTGCCTCGCTGGTCGATGTCTGGTCGCCAATGAAATTGATTCGCGGTGATCGCATTTTGTGGCTGGCGGTCATCGGTAACACTTACTTCTTTTTCGTCGCGGGGCTGCTGCAATTTAACATTTTTATCTACGGGCAGGACGTATTGCACATCCGTTCGACGGAGGGTGGTTTCCTGCAAGCGGCAGTGGCCATCGGGATCGGCCTTGGTAGTTTTGCCGCGGGATATCTCTCGGGCGGAAAAATCGAGTACGGATTAATTCCTCTCGGCTCAATGGGCATGTCAGCCCTCGGGCTCTGCCTGGCGATCCCGGACTTGTCGTTCCGCGCCGTCTTGTTGTTGCTGGCGGCGCTGGGCTTCTTCGGGGGATTTTTCATTGTGCCGATCAGCGCCCTGATCCAGCACCAGCCGGAGGAAGACAAGAAGGGCGTGGTCATCGGTGCCGCGAACTGGCTTTCTTTCGTAGGCATAGGCGCAGCTTCCGCTGTGTATTACGGCGCCACACATGTTGCCCATCTCAGCCCGGGCGGAATTTTCTTCTGGTCGGCGTTTGCGACACTCGGAGCAACAGCCTACGTGCTTTGGCTGCTGCCGGATTCGTTGCTGCGCTTGATACTGTGGTTTGCCACGCACAGTCTGTACCGGTTGGATGTCGAAGGGCGGGAAAACATTCCGGCGCGTGGTGGAGCGTTACTGACCCCCAACCATGTCTCCATGGCCGACGCGGTGCTGCTCATCGCGTCGATCGATCGCCCGATCCGGTTTCTGATGTTCAAGGGTTCTTACGAACACCCGCTGGTCAAACCCTTCGCAAAGATCATGGGTGTGATTCCTATCGCGTCGGATCAAGGTCCGCGTGAAATGATCCATTCTTTGCGACTGGCCACGGACGCGCTGAAAAACGGCGAAGTCGTTTGCATCTTTCCGGAAGGACAGATGACGCGCATCGGGCAGATGCTGCCATTCCGCCGCGGCATGGAACGCATCATCAAGGGCGTCGATGTTCCCATCATTCCCGTGAATCTGGACGGCGTGTGGGGCTCGATCTTTAGTTTTGCCGGCGGGCGATTTCTTTGGAAATTTCCGCGGCGAATTCCGTACCCCGTGCGGGTAACATTTGGAAAGCCGCTGCCTTCGACAGCCACAGCGCAGGACGTGCGGCACGCCGTGCAGGATCTGGGCGCGGAAGCCTTCGCACGCCGCAAGAAGCGCATGCACACCTTGCCCAAATCATTCATTTACTCAGCGCGGAGGCATCCCTTCCGCTTTGCCATGGCCGACGGGCAGAGACCGAAATTGAGCTGGTTTTCGGCGTTGGTGGGGGCTCTGGTCCTCGCGCGGCGCTTAAGAAAGCAATGGCAGGGCCAGGAAATGGTCGGCGTCCTGTTGCCGCCATCGGTTCCCGGCGCGCTCGTGAATTACGCCGCCATGTTGCTGGGCAAGGTGCCGGTGAACCTGAATTACACCGTTTCGAATGAAACGCTGGCTTCGTGCGCGCAGCAGTGCAGCTTGAAAACGGTCGTCACCGCGCGGGTTTTTCTCGAAAAGGTGAAAATTCAGCCTCCCGGCGAAACTATTTTCATCGAAGACGTCGCCAAGACCGCAGGTTTCGGTGAACGTGTCGCCGCCGTCTTAGCAGCAAGTTTCTTGCCAGCAAAGGCGGTCGCGAAATTTGCGGGTTGCGACCGCTTCGCCTCGCTGGATGATATCGCCACGATTATTTTTTCCAGCGGCTCGACCGGCGACCCCAAGGGCGTCATCCTCACGCACTACAATATTGCTTCGAACGTGGAGCAGCTTAACCAGGTTTTCATGCTGCACGCCGAAGATCGCATCATGGGCATTCTTCCATTTTTTCACTCGTTCGGTTTTACGGGCACGCTTTGCCTGCCCGCCGCTACCGGCATCGGGGTGGTCTTCCATCCCAATCCGCTCGATTCGCGCGTCATCGGCGCTCTTGTCAACAAGTACGCGGTCACCATGCTCCTCGCGACGCCCACATTCCTGAATGCCTACACGCGCCGCTGTACGCCGGAAGATTTTGGCAGCTTGCGCTTCGTTATGGCCGGCGCGGAAAAATTGCCCGAACGCATTTCACAAGCTTTTGAAGATCAGTTCGGCATTCGTCCGCACGAAGGTTACGGCTGTACCGAATGCTCGCCGGCGGTCACCGTGAACACCATCGATTTTCGCGCGGCGTCGTTCCGCCAGGTCGGGGCAAAGCGCGGCAGCATCGGCCATCCTTTGCCGGGAATCACTGTGAAAATCGTGGACCCCGACACCTTGCAGCCCGTGGGAGTGGATGAGCCGGGGCTGCTGCTCGTGCGCGGCCCGAATATCATGCTCGGCTACCTCAACAAGCCGGAGAAAACCGCCGAGGTTCTGCGCGATGGCTGGTACAACACCGGAGACGTCGCGAGGATGGATGAAGATGGTTTTCTGCGCATCACCGACCGCTTGAGCCGCTTCAGCAAAATTGGCGGCGAGATGGTGCCGCACATCAAAGTAGAAGATCTGCTGCAGGAGCTGGCCGGCGCCACGGAACAGACCTTTGTCGTCACCGCCGTGCCCGATGAGAAGAAAGGCGAGCGCCTCGTCGTGTTGCACACGCTGGATGAGCCTCGGTTGGAAGAATGCCTCGAGAAATTGGGAAAGAGTGACCTGCCCGCGCTGTGGCGTCCGCGGAAGGACCAGTTCCTGCGCATCGAGATGCTCCCTTATCTCGGCACCGGAAAACTCGATCTGCGCAAAGCGCGCGGTCTGGCGCTGGAGATGGCACAACGCACGCTCTACGAATAGCTGGATGCAGGCTGGCGATGAAGAGCGCTCCATGACAGCATCCGAAAACTCCGCCCACCGGCGCGGCCTGCTCTTGCGGCTTCTCGTGACCGGAATTGTTCTCGCGCTCTGGTTCTGGACGCAGTCACTGATCGGCGCGCGGACCGCTCCGCCATCCGGTATCGGCGACGCGCTACACAACCTGACCGCTGGACTCAACTCCTATTTCGCTCAGAACATAAGAGCGGCCAACGCGCTCCTCATCGTAAGCTCCGCGCTGATTGACGCCCTGGGCCTGTTCCTCCTGGGGCGCTGGCTTTTCGGCGGAACCGTCCGCCCGTTCTTCGGATTGTTCTTGCTCATGACTCTTCGCCAGTTGATGCAAGCCATCTGCGCGTTGCCACCTCCGCCCAACATGATCTGGCACTACCCGGGGTTCCCTTCTCTTCTCGTGACTT
>JBGQDD010000192.1:0-6606 GCA_041495665.1 Candidatus Acidiferrum sp. | reverse complement strand
CGCGCAATCGCGGCGACCGCAGATCCACCCAGCCCACCACTCCCAGGATGAACGGGACGTGCTCCGCCAATTCCAGGAGCCATCGCGTCTCTTCCAACGTCTGTCGCGCTTGAACCGCCACGCTTCCCTGAAACCCGCTGCGCTCCAGCTCCGGTTTCAGATCGGTCGGAAGAAAATCCCGTCGCAGCGCCGCCATCGAGTCATCGATCCAGTCATACTCCTGCCGGTCATACCTCCAAAAATGTTGATGAGCGTCAATGTGCATCGCTCTCGGCCCGCCCTAACCCGGATTTCTCACAAGAATCTAGCCCGTTTTCGAGAACCCTGTAGGGCCCGCCTGGCGTTTACCCCGACTCTTGTCGGGGAGGCGGGCCGCTCTTCTTGCCTCCGACTCCGCCGCATCCGAATACTCGCTCATCGATACTCCACAACTTCCTGCCGCGACTCCCCCAAACCGTCAATTCCCAGCTCCACCACATCCCCCGCTTTCAGGTATTGCGGCGGCTTCATCCCCAAGCCAACGCCCGGTGGCGTCCCCGTGCTGATCACGTCTCCCGGCAGCAGCGTCATGAACTCGCTCACATAAGCCACCAGCCCCGGAACATCACAAATCATCTTTGAAGTGGAGCCTCTTTGCCGGAACTCTCCATTCACCTTCAGCCACATGCCCAGTTGGTTGAAATCTCGAATTTCATCTTTCGTGGCCAGGAACGGCCCCAGCGGCGCGAACGAATCCGCGCTCTTTCCCTTCACCCATTGGCCTCCTCTCTCAAGCTGAAAGCTGCGCTCCGAATAGTCATTGTGCAGCGCAAAGCCCGCAACGTAATCCATTGCGTTCTCCTTGCTAACGTAACTCGCCTTCTTTTCCATCACGATCGCCAGTTCCACTTCCCAATCCACCTTCGTGGCGTTTCTCGGAATCACAAGAAAATCATTCGGCCCCACCAGTGAAGAAGTCGCCTTGAAAAAAATCACCGGCTCCTTGGGAATCTCCATCCCGCTCTCTTCCGCATGGTCGCGGAAATTCAGCCCGATGCACACGATCTTGCTCGGCCGGCAAATCGGCGCCCCCAAACGCACCGCAAGGGAAACGTGCGGCGCCGAACCTCCATGCGCCGCCAGCCAATTCCCGAGCTTGAGCAATCCATCATTTGCGAAGAACGCTTCGTCATAGTCCGAACCAAACCCAGATACATCCAGCCGCACTCCATCCTCAAGCAGCACGCCCGGCTTTTCCCGCCCCACCTCACCCATTCGAATCAGTTTCATCTCAGAAACGCTCCCATGTGGAGAAAACTTTACCAACGCCCTCGGAAAACAAGTCAACCTTCGAGAATGCACTTGCCCGATCGCCGGTCTTACATTCACGGTGCGCGTTGCGTCGTTCAGGGTTGGCGATGCGCGGCGGATTCTACTCGGCCCAACATCTTATCGAGTTCAGCGAGGTGATAATACCGTCCATTCGCGATGACGCCAGCAATCTTTTGCGTGTTGGCAACGTCTTCGAGAGGGTTGGCGGAAAGCAGCACGAGGTCCGCGAACTTTCCTTTTTCGGCCGTTCCTGCCTGGTCTTCCGTTCCGAGAAAACGCGCGGGATTGATCGTCGCGGTTTGCAGCGCTTCCAGCGGAGTGAATCCCGCCGCCACGAAACGCTGTAATTCCTCGTGCAGGCTGTAACCCGGGAAAATATGGACACCCGCGGGCGTATCCGTTCCCGCAAGAAACGGCACCCCAGCCTTCTGCAACATCCCCACGACCTCCAGTTCCTTCTCCACAAATCTCCTTCGAATCGCCAGATCGTCCGTTCCGTAGCCTTGCGTGATTTCCTCGGTGAATCGCTTCCACGTTTTGTTTTTCCACGATGCCGGCACGTACTTCACTCGCTCGTCCTTGCTGAAATCGCTCACATCGATCAAGTTTCCGCCGCGTTCCCACACCAGCGTCGGGCATTGCCACGTCTGATTCTTCGCAAGAATCGAAGCCAGTGCAGCGGCGCGCGCAGTATCGTACGTAGCCAGGAATCGTCCCTCCGTCTTGTTCCCTTTCAAGAATTCATCCTCGGCCGGTGAACTCGCTTCAAAAATGCCGATGAGGTGCTCGAAACTTTTCATCCCCGCTGCGGACATCTCGCTCGCGCGCACCCCATCCGGCACGTGTCCTTCGAACGGTATTTCCTGCCTCTTGGCTTCTTCCGCGATGGCAAACACCGCCTCGCGCGGAATCAGCGATTGCAGCTTGATGAAGTCCGCGCCCTGGCGCTTCAGATTCGCAACCGCACGATGCGCATCTTCGGGCGTGGCAATGGCCACCGAGCTCGGAAAGCGCGGCTTGGGCCCATCCAGCATGGGCCCGGAGGTGTAAATGCGCGGCCCGATCAGACGCCCCGCTTCAATTTCGTTGCGCCAGCCTTGCACAATGTCCAGCTCGCTGCCCATATCCCGCACGCCGGTAACGCCGTTCGCGACGAAGAGCGGCAGCGAAATATCCCGCGCATCGGGAAACCAGTCGCCGAAAACCAAATGTACGTGCATGTCCCAGAGCCCGGGAATCAGGAAGAGGCCGCGGCAGTTCACGCTCGGCGCATTCCGCGGATACTTCGCCGACTTGCTGGGCCCCACCGACAAAATGTGATCACGCTCGAGAATGACGGTTTGCTTGGGTTGCAGAGTTCCCGTTCGAACGTCGACCACCGTCACATTCTGAAGCACCAGCAGATCGTCCGCAGCGGGCTTCTGCGCATGGAGGGGTTGTGAGAAAACTGAAACAAATAGAAAGAGAATCCCGCAGGGAATGGCAAATCGTTCGCGTATTTTCATCGCTCCGCATACTATCTGCTTTGCCGCTGGAGTTCACCTGGAAGAACTCCGCCCGCGCTGCGCCGGCTCTTGACACTCTGGCGTTACGCGATATAGCGTAGTACGTCATAAAGGGCCGTGGCCCCTCAAGGACACTATATGAATCAGCCGATGAAAAAAGTTTTGCTTTTCTCTTTGCTTCTCGTGTTTCTGCTCGCGGGAACAAATTCGTACGCTCAGGAAAAACAATCAAACAGCCCGGCACGCGAGCCCCTGCTGGTCACCGTCGATTGGCTCGCTAACCACCTCAGCGATCCTTCCCTAGTGTTGCTCCAGATCGGCGATAAAAAAGATTACGACAAGGGCCACATCCCCGGTGCGCAGTTCCTCGCGTATGAAAGCATCTCCACTCCTCACAATCACGCGCAGGGCCTGATGCTGGAGCTCCCACCCGTCGAACAACTCGTCTCCGTGTTCGAACGCCTCGGCGTTTCGAATCGCTCCCACGTCATTTTGTATTTTGGAACAAATTGGGTGAGCCCCACCACCCGCGTTTACTGGACGCTCGATTACCTGGGCTTGGGAGACCACACTTCGATCTTGAATGGGGGACTGGTGGCGTGGCAGGCCACCCACCACCCCGTGTCCACGGAAACCAAGCAGCCAGCGAAAGGTTCGCTCGCGCCGGAGCCGCGCAAGGAAATCGTGGCGGATGCGGAGTGGGTGAGCGGCCATCTCAACCTGCCTGCCGTCACCATCATCGACGCGCGCACCCACGAGTTCTACAACGGATCGCAGAGCGACGGGAATCCGCGCAGCGGGCACATTCCCGGCGCGGCGAATCTCGTTTATCTCGACGTGGTTGATCAGGACAACAACAATTTCAAGAGTCCGGACACACTCAAGGAATTATTTCGCGCGGCAGGCTTGAAGCCGGGAAATTTGATGGTGAGTTACTGCCACATCGGGCAGCGCGCCACGGTTCTCTACTTCACAGCAAAAATGCTCGGCTACGACGCGAAAATGTACGACGGCTCGTGGGAAGACTGGAGCCACCGCAAAGATTTGCCCATCGTCACCGGCGAATCACCAAACGAGCAGTAGTCTACACGTTCCTCCGCGGCCACTTGGAGTGCCCAGTCTTTTCCGGCGTTTGCCGGGGCTGCCGCATTTCCGTTTTCGTATTTCGCTTTCGCGTTTCCAGTGCTCACGTCGACCAGCGCGTAGCGTTCCGGGCGATTCTGCTGCTCCGTTCGGGGGAGTATGATGAGGGAAGTTCCCGTCTGTACGCTGGGATTCACGCATGGAGAAGTCCAATGATGAAAACAATTTTGATATGCGGGACGCTTTTGTTGGGCGCAAGCGTTGCATTTGCCCAAAATAAGCCAACGGAAGCGCCGCATGAGATGACCCACTTGCACCATGGTGGGTTCATGCAGGGGAGCATGCACCATGCGGTCGCGAAAGGCGTCACGCTGGATGCGAAAGTGGATGCGGCGGCGCATACCGTCACGCTCCGCGTGGGCCCAATGAATTTGCCGGCACACACAAGTCACATGAAAATGCCGCAGCCGCCGGATCTGATTTGGGAAGTGCCGATGGAAGGCTGGCTGCTCGCCTATCATCCGAAGCTTGTGGACGCCAGCGGGAACGCGATGCCAGGAACGGTGTTGCATCATGTGGCGTTCTGGAACGAGAATCGCGCGGACTTTCTCTGTCCCAACAAAGAAGAACATATTTTCGGCGCGGGCAGTGAAATGACGGACTGGGCCGAAATCCCCGGCTTTGGCTATCGCGTAGAGAAAGGCAACAAGATTCGCATCGAGACGATGATGTACAACCCGACGGACGCATCCTACGACAAGACCTATCTTGAAGTTGTGATTCCCTTTCAGGAAACATCGGGGGACGCGAGCGCCGCCGCGCCGCGAAAAAATGTTTATCCCGCGTGGATGGATGTAGCGTCGTGCGGGAATTCCGGCTATGACCTGCCGGCGGGGAAAAGCGAGAAAACCGGGACGGTGACGGTGAAATACGACGGGGTATTGCTCGGCGTGGGCGGGCACATGCACGACTACGGAAAACAGATTGTGCTGCAGGATGTGTCGCGCAAAGAGACCGTGGCGACACTCGATGCGAAGGCGGACGATCAAGGACATCTTGAATCCGTGCCCGTGAAGTTGTTTGTCCAGGAGGGCGGCTACAAATTTGCGATGGGTGACGTCCTGAAAATTTCCGCAATGTACGACAATCCCACCGGTAAGTTGCTGCGCGACGGAGCGATGGGCATCGCGGTTGGATATTTCGTCGCCGCCGATGATACAAAGATGGCGGCGCTGCGGCGGAACTCCAAACCATCGCACGATATGGCTGGCATGTCCCACGATCATTGAAAAATGAAATGCCGTCAGCTCGCACTACCTGGCGACTGGTCTTACCCCTTGCATTTGAAAAAATCGCCAGGGCAGCGTGCTAGGGGGTGACGCGAAGCATGACGACGGCGTGGGAGGGGACCTTCGCGCTAAACGTACTCGTGGATTTGCCGAGATCTTTTTTGGCCCACAGGTCGCGGACGGCGGCGAAGAGATGGGCGGGATAGCCGAGGTCTTCCCAGGAGACGGAGATTTCAGCGTCGGAGGCGCCACGATTCAGCAAAACGACGGCGCGGCTGCCGTCTTTCATCTGTTTGGCCCAGACTTCGGAGTCGCCGTTTTTGCGCACGCGGCGGCCCTGCATGCCGAGCGGGTCTTGATTGACGGCGATGACTTCCCTATTGGTGAGGATTTCCTTTATCTCGGGAGACATGTTCTTCAAATCATTTCCGGCCATCAACGGAGCGGCGAGCATGCACCAAAGGCTGAAATGGGAGCGGTATTCGGTGGTGGTCATGCCGCCGTTGCCGACTTCGAGCATGTCCGGATCATTCCAGTGGCCGGGGCCGGCGTAGGTTTCCAAGCCGACTTGCAAATCCAGAATCTGCGTCCAGCTCAATTGGTCTTTCTTGCAGTTCCAGCAATCGGAGATGTCGCCGGTGGTGCGCCAGAGGTTGCCGACGTCGCGCGCCCAGAGCCAGGGCTTGCTGGTACCCCATTCGCAGAGGCTGAAGACGATGGGGCGGCCGGCGGTTTTCAAAGCGTCGCGCATGGTGGCGTAGGAGGCGGGAGCGTTTTGCGTGCCAGTGTTGCACCAATCGTATTTCAGGTAATCGACGCCCCATGCGGCGTATTGCAGAGCGTCCTGATATTCGTGGCCGCGGCCGCCGGGGCGCATTTGGCAGGTGTGCGTGCCGGCATCCGAGTAGATGCCGAATTTCAGGCCCTTGGAATGGACGTAGTCGGCGACGGGCTTGATGCCGTTGGGGAAATTCTTCGCGTCGACAACGATGTTGCCGGCGGCGTCACGGCTGACTTGCCAGCAATCGTCGATAACGATGTATTCGTAGCCGGCCTCCTTCATGCCGCTGCTGACCAGGGCGTCGGCGGCAGATTTGACGAGCTCCTCGCTGACGTTGCAGCCGAAACGGTTCCAACTGTTCCAGCCCATGGGGGGAGTGAGAGCCAATCCGTTTTCCAGGGCGCGCGCGGGCGGAACGCAAAAAAGAAATGCGAAGAAGAGAGGCAGCGCCAGACAACGTGTTTTCTTCGTAAAGGTGTCCATGAAAACCTTTCGGCTTATTCTCGTTTCATTTCTTTCAGGGCCCAACGACAGAATTACGGCACGCTCGCCTGGAGCGGACACTCCGCGCCCGACGGACGGAAGAACCACGGAAGGAGAGAGATGCTCCTACGCAGTGGCGATGGCAGCTTTTGTG
>JBGQDD010000191.1:0-6635 GCA_041495665.1 Candidatus Acidiferrum sp. | reverse complement strand
CCTTCTTTGCCCTTGTCGGCTTCCTTGCCTTTATCCCCGGCCGCCGCATCTTTCTTTTCGTCAGCCGCTTTTTCTTCGTCGCTTTGCGGCTCCACCGGCGAAGGATCGCCCTTCTTGAGCACCGCCGCGTAAACGCTTCTCAAAACCGGGTGCTGGAAGCTCGACAGATCGAGCCAGCCCGCGGTAAGCCCAACATCCGTGCTTACGGCGAAGAACAGCGATTTCCCGCCCTTATCAAATACCGGATAGCGCGCGTCGCTGATCCCGTCTGTGAGTAACGACTCTTTGCCGGTCTCCAGCGAATACACAAACACCGCCCTCAAATGGTTTTCGAGCGCTTTCGCGTACGTCAGCCATTTGCTGTCCGGCGACCAGGTCTCACCCAAAGCAGACGTCGGATCATCGTAGCGGTCCGTCGTCACCTTCACCGGCGTACCCTTTTCCACGTCGACGTACCACAGGTTCAGCCGCTTGTCCGTATAAGCAATCTTCTTGCTGTCAGGCGACCACAAGGGTGTGTAGAAGTACGACGGAGGATTGCCCAGATTGATTTTCTTCACGGCTTTGGAGCCCGATTGATCGGAGATGTGCAGCGCGTACTCGCCGGACTCATCGGAAAAATAAGCGATCGATTTCCCGTCCGGCGACCACGCCGGATCGCGCTCGGCTGCCGCCGACGTCCGGGTCAAGTTGCGGATATCACCCTTTTCGCCGGGAACCGTAAGAATTTCACCGCGGGCTTCGAACACGGCACGCGCGCCCGTCGGCGAGATCGCCGCGTTCTGAATCTTGTCGCCCACTTTTTCGTAGTGCGGTCGCGTAGCCGGCAGGTCGCCGGCGATTCGAATGCTCACCTTTTTCGATTTGCCGCTCGCGGGATCAAAAAGATAAATCCCGCCAAACTGTTCGTAGACCAGCGCGTCCGGCCCCGCGGAAAGCGACTTGAAATCGAGTCCTTTGTTCTCGACAACCTGTTTCACGGCTCTCGTCTTCGTGTCATAGGCGAAGAGCGTGACCGCCCCGTTGCGGTCGGAGAGGAAGTAGACGGTGTCGCCATACCAGGCCGGATGCGAATCATTGGAATTCTCGCGCGTCACTTTTTCCAGCGCCAAGTCGCTCAACCGCAGGATGTAGATCGGCGTGGTCTGCCCGCCGCGATAACGCTTCCAGGAAGTCTGCCAGACTTCGTTCGGCACGTAAGCGATGCGCGTCGCGTCCGGAGAAAACCACGCCTCTTCTCCGCGCCACATTGGCAAGACCTCCGCCGGACCGCCTTCCGCCGGAACGGTATAAATACGGTCGAAATCCGCATAAGCCTCGCGTGCCGAATGAAAAAGCACGCGCTTCCCGTCGGGAGTCCAACCCGCGGCGATGTCCGCTGCGGGATGCCATGTCAGCCGCCGCGGCTCTCCCCCTTCCGCCGACATGACGAATACATCGATATTTCCGTCGTACTGTCCGGTAAACGCGATCCATTTTCCATCGGGCGAAAACACCGGCAACCCTTCGTGTCCGCCGGTGGTCAACTGGCGGGCATCGCCGCCGTCGCGCGGCACGCTCCAAAGGTAGCCGCCGTAAGCAAAAACCACGTGAGTCTTGCTCACCGTTGGAGCATGCGCCAGCAACGGCGACTCTTCCGCCGCGCGGGACATCCCTGCAAAGGCCAGCAAAATACCCAACACTGTTGCAATTCGAAAGCGCATGCTTCCTCCCGGAAAAAATCTAACCGTGACTTGAAAATGATGCAAAAGCGAGCGGCGAGGCCGCACTCCAAAATTATCTTGTTCTTTGGGACCCGCCAGCACGCACAACCCACTCTGTCAGACGCAAGAAGCGCCAGAAATGTTTGCAGAAAATGAGACTCATTCACGGCAGAAGCGCGAACACCCGCACCGCTCCACCCGAGCCGCCCTCCAGCTTGATCGGCGCCACAATCAGGAACGCGCCCGATTCGGGCAATTCGCTCAGGTCGGCCAGGTTTTCAAGCTGATACAGGCCCGTTCCCAACGCCAGGTGATGCACCGCATAGTCGCTCGACGCGCCAGGGTCGATGCTTAGCGTATCGCAGCCCAGCCCGCTCACCTTTCGCTCCATCAGCAGCTTCGCCGCGTCCGTCGAGAACCCCGGAAAATGCATTTTGCCTTTCTCATCCTGATTCCGGTACTTCTGCGCATTCGGCCACCGCGACGCCCAGCCCGTCCTTAGAAGCACAATCGCGCCTTCCGGAATCCGCCCGTGCCGCTTCTCCCATTCTTCGATGCGTGCGGCGCCAAGCTGATAATCCGCATCCTTGCCACTCTCCGCGCGCGCATCGATCACCACTGCCGGCCCGAACAATTGCTTCACGGGAATTTGATCAACGGTCGTCTTCCCCGGGGGAAAGTGCGCTGGCGCATCCAGATGCGTCCCGTAGTGCTCCAACATCCAGAAACTGCGCGTGAAGTAGCCGTTCTTCTCGATCGTGGCATTCACCGTGGCCTCGAAGAATTTGACATCCCCCGGCCATGGCACCAGCTTGTCGCTAATGGCGTAACTCAGGTCAAGCACTCGCGTCTTACCTGAGGGCACACCTTTGAGCATCGAATCATGATGAGTATTCTGGAAGAGGAGCGTGGAAAAAGAAGCAATACAAACAACAAAAATACTGGAGCGGCCAAGGACAGCCATTTTTCACCTCAAGTTCACTCTGTGGCAGACGTTCCGCTCACAGCTCCTAGTTCACTCGTGGAACAGCCATGAGCCGCGGCCGTGGCATCACGGCAGCGGAATTCCCGGCGTCGCGACGATCCCGGCCATGCGCAGGATTTCCTGATACTCCAAGTCGGTGAGCAGCGAAATGATCAACCGCACATTCTTCACTAATTTCATTTTCTTCAGCGCGGGATTCGCGCGCAGGTCCGCCAGCGTCACCTGCCGGGGCAGCTTTTCGAAGGCCCGCAGGTCCGCGACCAGATTTTTTCCCTTGTGGTCGTGCGGGTCCGGGTAGGGATCTCGCGTGACCTCGGCGATCGAGTAGAGCGAGCGCTCCGGAGTTCCGTGATAGCACAATACGCGGTCGCCCTTGCGCACCTGTTTCAATGCGCGAATCGCGTCGGGCTTCGCCCCGGCGCCGTGCCACATCTCCTTGCCCTTTACGAAGAGGGTGTCCCAGTGATAGTGGTGCGGGTCGGCGCTGAAGATCCAGCAGTGTCGTTGCGCAGTCGTTATCGCCATCGAGGCTTCGAGTCGGCAGCAATATACACGCTGGCATTCAAAAAGCGAAACAAAATATGAGGGTTAGGGAAAGCTGGGACTTATAGGTGAGACTAGGCCCAAGTGGCCATATTTCGGCAAAATCAATATAACTATTGTGTTTTCAATGCCTTAATGGAAATTAGCCCGCATCCACGAAAATGTCTTCACCGCGAACCTCGAGGGCATAGCAATCCACACCGACCGTGGGATTCTGGCCAATCTTGCCGGTGGTCACGTCGTACTGCCAGCCATGCCACGGGCAGGTCACAACGTTCCCGTCCATCGCACCTTGACCCAGAGGCCCGCCCCGATGCATGCAGGTATTATTGATCGCATAGAACTTGCCGCCCACATTGGCCAGGGCAACGGCTTTGCCTTCCACCTGAAACTCTCGGATCGTTCCCGGCGTGATTTCATTCGTCTTCGCTGCTCGCGCAAACGCCATCTTTTCTTCTCTCTCCTCTTTCCTTCTGTGACTGCGCTCTCTGTGCCTCTGTGTCCTCGGTGTTAAATTCCTTCTTCGTTCTTCTCTACCGTGGCTCCGGCGTTTGCGCCACCATCACTCCCTTTTTGAACTCTTCGACCATCTGCGGCTTCAACCGCACTTCTGTAGGCCGCTTCGCCAGCGTCATCTGGTCGATCTTGTCCTGCAGCTTCAAGAGCGCGAAGAAGAGACCTTCCGGCCGCGGCGGGCATCCGACAACGTACACGTCTACCGGAACTATCTTGTCGACTCCCTGCAAAACCGAATACGAATTAAACGGTCCGCCCACGCTCGAGCATGCTCCCATCGAGATGCACCATTTCGGGTCCGGCATCTGTTCCCACACGCGTTTCAATACCGGCGCCATCTTCAGCGTCACCGTGCCCGCGACGATCATCAGGTCCGCCTGGCGCGGCGACGGCCGGAACACCTCCGCTCCGAACCTGGCCATATCGAACCGCGAAGTCGTCGCAGCGATCATCTCAATCGCGCAGCACGCCAGTCCAAACGTCAGCGGCCAAATGGCGCTCTTCCGCGCCCAGTTGAACACGTAGTCCACCGACGTAATCATGAAATTCTTTTCGAACCGCTGATCCAGTACGCCCATTGGCCGGTCCTTCCTTATTGACGCCGAGTATATTCACCGTTCCCGTTGGAGTCAAAAACTCTCTGCGGCGCCCTGGGGCGAGGCAAGTGTACCAACCTCACCTCGATTTTGCCGCGAGTTTTTCAAACCTCCGCGAAAGGGTCTTCCAGTACGTTGCGGGCCGGAGACGCTGGAAAATGTCAATCTGGTACGCATCCGTGCCGATCAGAATCCGTGGCTCGCGGCGTTCCACGCCGCGCAGGATTCGCTCAGCTGCCTTCTCCGGGGGAGTCCGCGCCAGCCTCTCAAATCGCTCAATATTTTCTTCCCGCTTGGATGCCGATGCGCCGGCGCCAATCCGCGAGCGGCGCGCGATCGGCGTCCGGATTCCGCCGGGGTGAACGCAGGAGACGCCCACGCTGCCGCCCTCAAGTTCGTGGCGCAACGCCTCTGTGAATCCGCGCACCGCGAATTTGCTTGCTGCATAGGGCACCTGTCCCGCAGGACCGATCAGTCCGAATACGCTGGAGATATTTACAACGTGCGCGCGCTTCTCGCGTTTCAGCATCGGCAAGAAATACTTCACGCCGTACACCGTGCCCCAGAAATTGATGTTCATTAGCCAGCGAAAATCATCCAAGGAAACTTCTTCAAAATCGCCATGCAGCGAAACTCCCGCATTATTGATGAGCAGCGTAACGCGCCCGTGCCTCCCTGTGACGTCCTCCGCGAACGACCGCACGCCCACCTCATCGGCAACGTCCAACACATGCGTCGTAATCGGCGCACTCTTCTTCCCTAACGATTGCGCTGTCTCGAGAAGCCCCGCTTCGTCAACGTCCGCGAGTGCCAGCGTTGAACCCGCGGCCGCCAGTTGCTGCGCAAGAGCGCGCCCGATTCCGGACCCTGCCCCCGTCACCACGGCTACCCCGGTACCCAGAAATGACATTAGAAAACCTCGATGCGCGAATCGATGACTGGGCTTGCCGGAAAGGCGGCGGCCATGGCAACTCATACTACAGTTCCAGGAATGTCACCACAATGAGGGAAACGCAGGGGATTAAAGAACCAAAATTCAAAAAGATTCGATCTTGATCTGGTTGCGGCCGGCGCGCTTCGCGCTGTAGAGCGCCTTGTCCGCCTGGCGCACCAACATGGAGAATTCGGGAGGCTCTTTGCCCTGGAATCCGCGAACTCCGAAACTCGCCGTCACCGAGACGCTCTGACCGTCAAAGGAGAACTTCTTGGACGCAAAGCGCTCGCGCAGGCGTTCCACGGTCATCCGGATGCGGTCCTCGTCGACGTGCGTCAGCACCAATAGGAATTCGTCCCCGCCCATTCGCCCGCTGATATCCGACGCTCGCGTATTCTCTTTCAGGATCGCGGCAAATTCCTTCAGCACCTGATCGCCGGCATCATGGCCATGGCTGTCGTTGATGCTCTTGAAGCAATCCAGGTCCGCGTGAACGACCCACAGGGAATAACCGTGACGCGCCGCCCCCCGCAGTTGCCGCCCCGCCCATTCTTCGATGGCCCGCCGGTTTGGCAAGGAGGTGAGCGGATCGGTATGCGCCATTTCTTCCAGCAATTTGTTCTTGCCGTCGATTTCGCGGTGCAGGTCGATGGTTCGGCGCCCCACTCCGATGCGCGCCAGCAGTTCGCCGGGATCGAAGGGCTTGGTCAGGTAATCGTCCGCGCCCGCCGCCAGCCCTTTCACCACGTTGTCTTTTTCCGAAATGCTCGTCAGCACGATGATGTAGGTACAAGGGTGTTTGACGTCTCCGCGAATGTGCTGGCACAACTCCATTCCGGAGAAATCCGGCATCATCCAGTCGGTGATCACGATCGACGGTGCGTGCTTCGCGTAAAGTTCCAGCGCCTCGCGCCCGTTCTTGGCAAAAACCGGCGCATACGCCTGGTCCTCCAGGGCGTGTTCGACCAGCTTGCGGTAAACGGGCGAATCGTCTACCACCAGCACACACAACTTGGACACAGCTTCAGTCATGCCTCTCTCGAACGCAACCCAACCGGTCTGAAATGCTTAAACGGCCCGCTGGCAGGGATACCGTGGGACTAATGTTAGCAGCGCTCGCGGAGACAAAACCTGGACCAGCGCCATTTGGTTCAAAACAGTTACCTGTCCTCGCTACTTCGTTCCGCGGACAAGCAATGCCCCTTCTGCCTTGAACGCGCGGAGATGCGCCGCATCGCGGAACCATCGGCCCGTGTAGACTTCCGGTGACGGAGATCGATCAACAATACGCTCCTGCGCTACGTTGCTAAAACCTGCGATGCGGAAGTGCTCTGACCATTCCTCGGCGGAAAGAAGAT
>JBGQDD010000190.1:0-6670 GCA_041495665.1 Candidatus Acidiferrum sp. | reverse complement strand
TACAGAGGTGGGATGTTTTCCTGTTCGTTGTAGAACGGAACGACGATGGAATACTGGATGAGAGAATCGCTTGCCATTCTTTTCTGCAAAGGCTTTCTTTAAGCTTCCTGGGTTACGAAGCCATAGTCTATCAGGCGAATCCCCAGCGATGCGACAAGATTTCTAATCCCCGTGTCCGTCAAGATCTGCAGCTCGGCCTGGCGCGAATCCTTCAGCCGGGTCTCCGTTTTCCGCAGCGCCGCATCCGCATAGCCCGGGTGGCACATCAGCTCGGTCGTGCCGTCCGGCAGGCTCTTGACGAATTGTTCCACGCCCTCGCGTGTCAGCTCTCCGGTTTGCGCAATCCCACAAAAATAATCGGCCGTGGAAATACCCGCGCGCTCGGCTTGTTCGCGCGCATCGCGCGCCAGCAGTTTCAATCCACGCGCCTGCACGCCTTGTTTCATAACTACGCCAGCGTTCTGTTTTGCGCCCGAAGAAAGAGCCGCGCGCAAGCTCGAAGATTCCAGCGAAAGCCGAATCGCGCCGATGTCGTGCCGCTTCGCGAGTTTTAGTGCAATTTCGAACAGTCCCGGCAGCATGTGCACGTGTTTATGCCCGTCAAGATGCGTCGGCGCAATCCCCGCATCGCGGACTTTTTGAATCTGCGCGTCCCACTCGATTTCCACTTCCGCCAGCCGGAGCCCGTGCCGCGCGCGCCGCAGAAGCAGGCTCTCGGGTCCGCCCGCGAATTCGCCGTCGTCATTCAGAAGACTCGTAACGGTTTCCCGGTCGGCGATCGGCGGACCGTCGCTCACGTTCAAATGCACACCCACGCCCAATCCGGGCGCCGACCGCGCGGCTTGCACACCGCCGGCAAACGCGGCGCCGTTGGCCAGCAGCGACGTGCTGGTCACAATGCCATGATGGAAGGCCTCGAGAATTCCGCGGTTTACGCCGTCCGTCCACCCCAGGTCATCCGCATTGACGATCAGATTCTTCACAGCCTGTCCCGCTCCCTCGTTTGCACCTGTCCTTTGGGACAGCTACTCTTTTGCGCGCCCACGCAAATACGTACCATTGACGGTTTTCGTCCTCAACTCTAGCATGGCGTGGTAGAGGCGAAAATGCCCGTAAAGCTGCGTGAATCCAAGCCCCTTGGGTCGCGGCACCACGAGAAGCGCCGTGGACGCCGCATGAACTCCCGGGTACCCGTGCGTCTCGAATGGGACGACGAGTCCGGCAAGCGGATCACTGCCGATGCGCATACGCGGGTCGTCAACCCTTACGGGTGCATGGTCGTTCTGGGGCAGTCGCTCAACCTCGAGCACCGGCTGGCCCTCACCAATCTGATCTCCGAAACCAGCAATGCCGCGATCATCGTGTGGAAGGGAACCCAGCGCCCCGACGGCTGGGAATACGGCATCGAGCTGATCGCGCCGGAAATGGATTTTTGGGGCCTGGACCTGTGAAGCCCACAGCGAATACAAAACCTTCGCCCTACGCGAAGCCCGGTTCGATGAGTGCGGTGCGCCCCGCCCTGACGCGGCAGCCTACCGCTGAAGAGCGCCGCCGCGCCCAGCGTGTTCTCCTGAGGATGCGAGTGCTGGTCCATATTGCCAATAAGCCGGAGCCGATGGAAGGTCATTCGCATACGGTTAGCGCCACCGGCGGCATGATTATTCTTCCTGAGGGCTTTCCCCAGGGCACCAAGTTCATTCTCGAAAATCCAAAAACGCAAGAGCGCGTCGAGGTGAACGTCGTCCGTCCGCCGCAGATGAACCAGGAAGGCTCACTGGTTCCCGTCGAGTTTCTGACCCCCGCGCCGAAGTTCTGGAATATCATCTTTCCCCCACAGACCAACTGAAGATCCGAGGAGAGGTCCTTCCGACAGGGTCGGAATGTACCATTTCCGACAAGGTCGGAACCTTTGGTCGTCCCGACCGGATCGGGACTCGCAAACAACGCCCGTCGCATGCGTGGTCAGCGGTGCCCCCCACCCCGTCTGTTTTTCATAAGTGTTGATTCTAAAGGGAGATAAAGTCCTTTAGAATGAACACTTCTATAAGTGTTGATTCTAAAGGGACTTACATTGCACCAAAATTGTGCAAAATGGGCTTTTTTCGCTTGATTTTCATAAATGTTGATTCTAAAAGGCTTAGGGGGATAGTGGGGTAGTGGGGCAGGGGAATAGGCTTCACTGAGGAAGCATTCGAGCCACGGAAGCGCTTGGGAGGCAAACGGGGTAGCTCGCAGTGCTTGCTGGCGAAGCAGAGGCGGTGGAGAAGGGGCGGACTCGACACAGAGGTCACCGCGGCCGGGTCGGGGTAAACTCCGCGCACGGAGACCCGGAGGGGAAAGAAAAAGACGGGAGTGAGAAGCGGCCAACACGAAAAAGGATAGCATGGAAGGGGGGCGGCTGTCAACCAGAAAGATACGTCATGTTCAAGTACCGTTCGAATGAGGCGTGGAAAAGTGCTGGGCGCAGGATTCCTTTGCTCGCGCTCAGGATCAAGTTGCGGCCCACAAGAGGAAAGAGCACAGCCAGGAATGGCGGTGCCACGCAGAAAAAGGCGCCCGCCTCGGAAGGCGGCCGCTACAAGAAATTCGGGGCAGGCACGGAATTGGCGTTGGGGAGATGATTGCTGTGAGGAATGGCGGCTAGAAAAAAGAGCGGCCCCGGAACATCGGGGCCGCTTTCTCTGTACCCGTTCAGTTTTTGTATTATTGGACGGAGATTGGAACTGCCGCCGAGGTTGACGTTGAGTAGTTTGTGTCACCACCGTACACCGCGGTGATGCTGTCGGTGTGTCCTCCCCCGCCGCCTCCGCCGCTACTGCCACAACCGGCGATTCCGCTGACCACTAAGGCAAACACGATCAGGCTGGCAAAGACATATAAAGTCTTCTTGGCTTTCCGCAAGCGGGCAAGAGCCAAGAGGATCATCACTAGCAGCGAATAGGTCGTGATCCAGATCGGCCGAATGGGGTTGTTGGGGAATATACGTGGCGTCTGTGGGGGCACGACGAATGAAAGTGTTGTTGTTAACGTAGCCGTACAAAACGCCGATGCCGTGCTCGTTGCTGCGGTTGGCGTGCAGGCCACCGCGCTAGATAGCGTGGCTGATCCACTCTTAAATTGCACCGTCCCCGTCGGCCCCGCCCCGTTGCTCTGAGTTGATACCTTCGCCGTAAGTGTCACAGTTCCGCCAGACTTGATACTCGTCAAGCTAGACGTAACCGCTGTTGTCGTCGTCGCCTTTGTCACCGTCACGGGGTCCGCCACGGGCCCAAACGGGTTGTAACTGATGTCGCCGGAATAGCTGGCCGATAGCGCGTGCGAACCTGGAGAAAGCTGGATCGGCTGGTCTTCGCCGCTCCCCGCACTGTTGACCGGGAAAGGGCTGGTGTCGAGAGGATTTCCATTGTCAGTGATGGTGACCGCTCCTGTCGCGTCGAAAGCACAACCAGTGAGAACGGGAGTGGCTGCCAGCGGCGTGCATGCATTCGTAGTTCTATTCAGTATGTCAAACCGCAAGATGTAAGGTGAACCATACGCGAACGAAGTGGCATTCGTGCTGGTGATATTCCCGCTTACAAGATCGAATGTGACAATGCCGTATTGCAGGCGGCTGTTTTCCTTCGCAACCACCACCGGCACGGCGTTTGAGTCGCTTGCTGAGAAAGTTCCGTCGCCCGGGTAGTGCGCCGTGACGGAGTAGTTCCCGCCCGGCAAAATCAAAGCCTGACCTGCGGGCGGGAAACTTGCAGTGCTGTTTGTGGTGCCCATGGTGAGAGACCCAGTGGCAATTCCTCCATTCACGGATGTGGGGGCCAGCAAGGAAACATCCCCAGTTGGCATGACTGTGCCAGACATCGGCGATACGGTTACGACGGAAGTTACGGAGGTACCATGCGCGACGTTAACGGTAGTGGTTACCCCATTAATCTTTAGGCTTGCGGTTGTGCCCTTAAAGGTGCCAACGGCCAGAGGCCATTGCGTGGCCAGATTAGTAACGTTTACCGAGCCAAGCCCTGTCGCCAAGTCGTATCCGGTTGCGGTTGACCATGCTGGAGTTGTCGGCGAGGCCGTGCTTACGAGAACACCGTTGGTGCCCGCAGTCTTGCTGCTGCAATTCGGGGAATTCGCCGCGCAGGGCACGGAATTGTTGCCCTTGGTCACGTCGTAGAACGAGCAGGTCGCTGAGCCCGTCAGCGGCGTACCCGAGGAGTCACAGCTTTGCCCGGCGGTGGCGGCGATTTTATATAGCACGGGATTGGCATTGCCCTGACGACCGTTATTTTGAATCATCAACGCCATGATGCCCGCAAAGGCGGGCGACGAGGCAGAGGTGCCTCCCGCTCCAAAAAAGCTGAATGGCCCTGTGGAAGCACACGAAGGGCTACTCCCGGGCGGTAGCGCATCGGCTTGGCATAGCAGATAAAAACTCTTGGATTGCGGCCCATCGCTCGCGAACAAGGAAACATCTGGCATATAGCGACGATTGTCACCTGCGGCAATTCCGTTGGGGATGATCCCGCTCTGCCAAGCGGGTTTCGCATGAACGGAGCTAGGCCCGCCACTACCACCAACGATGTTCAGCAGGGGATTTGTGCTCGGGATTGCGCAAACGGTGTTGAGAGTGGAACTCGTCGCTGTCGCCGCGCAGGAATCGTTCCAAGGTATCTCATGGATATAGCCCAATGCGGACTCACGAGTCACTGCATCGTTGGTTGTGCTCCAAAAGCTTGTTTGAGTGGTGAAGTCGTCGAAATCGGTTCCGCCGACGGCTACGTTGAAGGACGTGGAAGCAATTCCGCTTACAGCAAGGCCGAGAGTCGCTACGGTTGCGGTGTTGAAATTATCGCATCCTGCAGAGCCGGGATCTCCTGCGGCGACGGTCACTGTGATGCCCTGTGCCGCGGCCTGTTCCCATAACGAGTTGTAGAATGCGTTACCCGCTTGGCCCAATCCGGCTTCGCACGCACCGAAACTCACGCTCATCACGTCGTCCTTATTGTTATCAATGATGTAGAACGATGAGAGATCGATTCCGGCAGCAGTGAGCGTGCCTTCTGACACGACAAAATCAATCATCGCCTTCGGGGCCACCATCCCCGAGACCTGGACATCGAGGTCGGCTTCGCCTTCGTCTGGATTTAAACCGGGGTCGGGCCCATTCAGAATGATGTTGGGAGGATTGGCCGGGAGGCCAAACAAGTTTCGGAAATCAGTCACGTCCTGCGGGACAATGTTAGAATCCCCGACGATGCCAATATGCACGCCTGTTCCATCAAGCGTGGAAGGATCGTTGTAGATTTTGGCGAAGTCCGCTGGTCCAACGACGTAGTGGCCACCACTAGTGGTGAACTGGGGAACGATGCGGCCGTCCGCAGTTCGCGTAAAAGCTCCCACAATATGCTTCAACGACTTTCTCGGAAAATTGTGCAGAGACACTATGCCAGCTACAACGGGTGTTAACGCCGCGGGGATTTGTGGATCGCTTACATTGGCCTGGCGGGCTTCACCGTTCACGTTGAATCGATGGATTTCCGTGTGAAACGCATTCCGTATCTGCGCCACGTTTCCGGAGAATTCCACGGCCGTGCGCCCGGCGCCCACCTTAATTTGTTGAAATCCCTGACGTGTCAGCCAGTCGGTCACCGTCTGGATGTCCGCATCCGCCGGGCCGAATTGTTTCCCAAATTGTTCCGGCGTCAGCCAGTTGTGAAAATTTGGAGATTCCTTACTGAGTTGTTCGTCCATGAACTTGCTGAGGGCCGCTTGCTGTTCGGGACTGCGCTGCAAGAGCAGCATCATCCTCTTCATGGGCGTGGCATCGGCGACGATTCCCCGATCGAATTCGAGTCGCGCGAGCGGGTGGACGTTGCCGTGGAGGCGCACGAGTTGCGTTTCATCGATCGCTTGAGTGATACGCGCGGGGCTGGCTGCGGCCTGAGCGGCAGGCGCGCTATCCGGCTTGGTTTGCGCGGCGGCGCGAAACGCCGGGAGCGCCAGAATCAGAGTAAGAAGGAAAAGGGAATTGCGAAGTAACAAAGATTGGAGTTTCATATCCCGTCCACGCTGCAAATTTGAATTCGATTCCAAATCAACTGAACTGAACCCACGGCAACCGGCCTCCCGACCGAGTCCCCGAGAAGCTCGGGGCGGGCGGGACAAGTTCCGGCGCGGCCATCGGCACCGAGGAACAGCTTCCAGAAATAGCTTCTCGCGGACTGGGGCTTGGACCGGAAACGACTTACTGTTGAACGCGTAAAGGGTATCACAGGCAATTAAAAGACTCTCTAGTACCTTGGCGGCGGAGCTCGCCCGGCGAAGAGCTAGCAAACTGGAGCGTCACCCGCACACTGCAGCCATGGCCATTCTGATGCGGCCTGGATTCCGCGGGATGCTTGCGCTGTTCGTTGGCGGGCGCCGCGCATTGAGGTGATTCTGCGCGGCGCCGGCCTCCGCAGAAACGAACCCTTTATTCAATCCCTACCGCTTCAGAGCCGTTCTTATTCCAGCAGAAGAGAGATCGTCCCTCTATATCCCCTAGTGTCCTGAGTCTGAAATACGTTTACAAAAGCGGGCGACGCTGGCGAGGATTTCGTCGGCCGTTTTGGTCCAAACGAACGGTTTGGGCCGGTGGTTGGTGATTTCGATATAGCGGCGGATGGCCTCTTCCAGT
>JBGQDD010000189.1:0-6683 GCA_041495665.1 Candidatus Acidiferrum sp. | reverse complement strand
GGACCGTAACGCGCTCGCCGATGCCGCGCAGCTTAAGCGCGAGATCAAGTCGCACATCATTCGCATTCTGAACGCGCCCGTCCGGCCGGATGTGGCAGCCGCCAGCGGCATCGCCACCTCGCAGAATGGCGGCGGGACGCGCGTGATTTTCATTGTTGGCGTCAACGGCGCGGGCAAAACCACCAGCATCGGGAAGCTCGCGCACCGGCTTCGCCAGGAAGGCCGCAGCGTGGTACTCTGCGCCGCGGACACCTTCCGCGCCGCCGCGGTCGAGCAACTTGAAATCTGGGCGCAGCGCAACGGCATTGAAGTCATCAAGCAGAAATCCGGCGCCGATCCCGCCGCGGTTGTTTACGACGCTGTCGCCGCCGCCAAGGCGCGCTCCGCCGATGTCGTCATCGTGGATACCGCGGGACGCCTGCACACCAAATCGAACCTCATGGCCGAACTGGAAAAAATGAAGCGCACCGCCGCGAAAGTGATCCCCGGAGCGCCGCACGATGTTTTGCTGGTTCTCGACGCCACCACCGGGCAGAACGGGCTTGCTCAGGCCCGCGAATTCACATCTACCGTCGGCGTCACCGGAATCATCCTTACGAAACTCGATGGCACGGCCAAAGGCGGCATCGTTGTCGCGATCTCGCGCGAGCTGGGCCTGCCCATCCGCTTTGTGGGCACCGGCGAGCAGATCAACGACATGGTGCCCTTCGACGCGGAAACGTACTCCAACTCTCTTTTCGACTAAACCGTGGACGCACACGCCATTCGCTTCATGCAACACGCGCTGCCCCTGGCCCGCAAGGGCGCCGGCCTCGCCAGCCCCAATCCCATGGTGGGTTGCGTCATCGTGCGCGAAGGCCAGATCGTCGGCGAGGGTTTTCATCAATACGACTGGCGCGACCACGCGGAAATCGTCGCGCTGAAGTCCGCAGGTGAAAAAGCGCGCGGCGCAACTCTCTACGTCACGCTGGAACCCTGCAATCACACTGGGCGCACCGGGCCCTGCACCGAGGCGATCATCGCTGCAGGCGTTCAACGCGTCGTCGCGGCCATGGATGATCCGAATCCCGTCAATTCCGGCCGCGGGTTCGAGCGCCTGCGTGCAGCGGGCGTCGAAATATTCACAGGTGTATGCGAAGAAGAGGCCCGACGCCTCAATGAGGCATTCGCATGCTGGATTCGAACGAAGAAACCGTTCGTCACGCTGAAGTCGGCAATGACGCTGGACGGCCAGCTCGCCATGCCCGGTGAAAGCGCGAAATTTCACCACAAATCTCGCATGAAAAGCTCCGCAAACTGGATTTCCTCCAAGGAATCCCGCGCCGAAGTTCACCGCATGCGCCACGCCTCCGATGCGCTCCTGACCGGCATCGGCACGGTACAAGTGGATGATCCGCTGCTTACCGATCGCAGCGGTCTCCCGCGCCGCCGCCGTTTGTTGCGCGTCATCCTGGACTCCGGGCTGTCGATTTCTCGCCACTCCCGCATCGTGAAGACCGCCAATGAAGACTTGCTGATTTTCACGAATCAAAGCGAGGGTTCGCTAAGGGCGCGAGCTATCAGGAAAGAAGGCGTCGAGGTCGTCTTCGTGCGATCGGTGAGGGGCGGGCTCCATTTAGAAGGTGTTCTTGCCGAACTGGGCCGCCGCGAAATCCTCAGCGTACTGCTGGAAGCCGGCCCAACGTTAAACGGTGCGGCGCTTTCCGCGGGAGTCGTGCATAAACTTTTTCTTTTCTACGCGCCAAAAATCGCCGGCGACACCCGCGTTCCCTTTGCGCATGCGCCAAAGTTGATTCTTCCACCGCTTCAATATCAGAATATGAGGCAGTTCGGCCCGGACCTGGCCGTCGAAGGATACCTGCAAGATGTTTACCGGAATCATTGAGCACACCGGCACGATCGACGCGCTCGACCTGAAAGCTGACGGCGGGCGCGTCACGATCCACGCGCCAAGTGTCGCGCCGTCGCTCGCGGTTTCAAGCAGCATCGCTGTGAATGGTTGCTGCCTGACCGTTGTCGATCTGCGCGACTACCGGCTCACCGCGGATCTGTCCGGCGAAACCATCCGCAAGACTTCGTTCGGGGCACAGGGCGGCGAATTGAAAAAAGGTGCGCGCGTCAATCTCGAGCAGCCGCTCACCGCCGGCAAGGAATTCGGCGGCCACTTCGTCCTCGGCCACGTGGACACCATCGGCCGCGTAACGCGCCTCGCTCCTGAAGGAGAAAACTGGTGGTTCGGAGTAGAAGTCCCGGCGGAATTCGCACGCTATATCGTACCCCAAGGCTCGATCACCATCGACGGCATCAGCCTCACCGTGGCCCGCTGGCGGAACAACATCGCGGAAATTGCCGTCATTCCTTACACGTACGAACACACCAACATCCGCGACCGCAAACCCGGCGACGCGGTCAATCTCGAAGGCGATGTGCTTGGAAAATACGTGGAACGTTATCTGGAAGCGCGCAAGGACTCAGCATCCAGCAATCTGACGATCGAGCAGCTGGTCAATCAGGGTTTCTAGCTAAGTGGATTCGCGTGCTTTGGCCCGAACCCCGCGGAAATATAGCCCCAGCCCAAGCGCAATCGCTGCAATGGATGCGCCGGCGACTTTCACTTCGAAGAAGACTTTGTTGGTAACGTCTCCCGGCGGGATCAGGGAGAAACAAATACAAGCGAAGGTGACTGCAAAGGCGATCCCGCACGTAAGCCAGACGCCCAATTTGCCCCCGGGAATCAATACGGCTTGAGGATTTTCGCTTCGGTCCGGGCGACCGGCAAGCTTGATCGCCGCCGCGTACATGTAAAGAAACGGAATGAAGTACAGGATGATGGCGACGTCAACGAGGCCCTGATATGCTCCACGAGTGGTTTCGTTAATTTGGCTGAGCAGCAGCACGATCCCTGAAACCGTGGCCTGCACGAGGATGGACACGTAAGGGGTTTTCCAACGGGGGTGGATCTTTCCGAACGCGGCGGGCAGATAGCGATCGATTCCCACGACAAACGGAACGCGCGCGATCCCCGCCACGGTGCTTCCAACGCCGCCCGCATTGCCGACGGAAACGAAGAGAGCGGCAAGCACTCCGACAAATCCCACCCGCAGCGCCATCGATCCCACTGTGAGTGCCTGGAATACACCACTCTTCGGGTCGACTTCCGCATCCGGCATAAGTGATAACACCGCAATCGTACCAATGATGTAGATCACGGCGATCAAAGCGCCCGCACTGAGAACTGCGCGCGGCAGCGTTCTCCGAGGATCGCGAATTTCCTGGCTCATGGCGGAAACCAATTCGAGCCCGGTGAACGCGAACACCATCTGGGACCAGAAATTGACTGTATCCATGCTCAAATGCGGCATCATGTTCGCCCAAGTGAAATGTGTGACCGAACCATGCCGAAACCACACCAGGCCAGCCACAGCACTGAGCATGAGGAGTGGAAGATAGGTCGAGACGCCGCCGGCGTTTTGCAGCCACTTCCCTATGTTCAGTCCGATGATGTTGAGCACCACGGCCACCAGCAACAGAATCAACGATCCGAGGACCAGAAATGTCCGGTCTTGCGCAAGCACTACGCCTCGCGAACCAGCGACATAACCACTCATGGCCGCGCTGGCCATAAGTAGTCCAGGAAAATAAAAAACGGTATAGATCCAATACGTCCACCCGGCGACGAAGCCGTGGAAATCACCAAAGGCTTCCTTGGACCACACGTACAAACCACCTTCTTCAGGAAACCGGGAAGAAAGCTCATTGATAACAAGTGCAGACGGCACGAAAAAGAAAATCGCGATGAGAATCCACAGGCTGATGGAGGAAGTTCCGTTATGTGCTGCCGCGGCAATCCAGCGCGGACCCAGCACCGTCGCAATGTTGAAGAGCAGGACGTCCCAGAAGCCCATCTCCTTGCGTAATTGTTTGATTGGATCGGAAGAGCCGTTTGCTGTCGCACTCACAAAATCACGTCCAGCGCGGGAATCAATTCATCCTGCAAGCGGAAATTCCTGAGGAAAGGATCGGTTGAGTTTTCAAAATCGGCCCAGGGTCCGAAGAAGGTTACTCGGCCTTCCTGAAGAAAGACGACCACGTCGGCAAGCTTCTTGGCCAGATGCGTGTCGTGCGTCACGACGATGGCTGTTTTTTGAAATGCTTTCTTGAGCCGCAGGATCAAATCGCCCATGTGCCCCGCCATGATCGGATCCACCATCGTCGTCGGCTCGTCGAACAGGATCGCCTCGGGATTCTGCGCGAGCGCGCGCCCGATGGCCACCGCGCGCTTCATCCCGGTGGAAAGTTCGCTGGGTATTTTGTCCATGACGCTGTCGACTTCCAGCATGCGTGCGATTTTCAATACGTACTCGTCAACGTCATCAGCGGTCAGGCCCGGCTGCCCTTCCAGCGGGAACGCCATGTTCTCGCCCACCGTGAGCGAGTCGAAGAGCGCGCCGGACTGAAAGACCATGGTGACCTTGCGCCGCACTTCTTCGAAGTCCGCTTCCTTGAAATCGGTGATGTCCTCTCCATCGATTATAATCTGGCCCGCATCCGCTTTCAGGAATCACATGATGTGTTTCAGCGAAACCGATTTGCCCACGCCGCTGCGCCCCATGATCACGCAGGTCTCTCCGCGCTTTACCGTGAAACTGACGTGATCGAGCACCAGGCGCTCGTCGAAGCTCTTGCACACCTCGCGAAACTCGAAGTAATTAATCGACTTTTCCTCGCTCACTTGCGCTCCGCTTCCAGTATCCGCCGCGCTTCCTCGTAATCCGCTGCCGTATTCATATTCCAGAACAGCCGCCCCGCGCTATCAAATCGTTTCCAGTCCGCCTCGTCAAGCACTTCCGTGGTCAAGTGTTTCTGTGCGTCCGTTATTTTGCGGATTCCGCTGCCGAAGGCTTGCAGCAGCGGTTCCGCCGCATCGGTCCGGTAACAAGCGCACAATGGCTCCGGTCCGCCCACCGCGTGTGGTAGTAGGACCTGCGCATTGCTTTTCGCCGCCCGTTCACCCAAGAACTGCAGCCAATCCGCTGTCAAGAACGGCATGTCGCAGCTTACGATCAAATTCCATTCGCAAGCCCCACGACTCTTGGCGGCGTCTTCGAGCGCGGTGATAATTCCACCGAGCGGCCCTTCACCCGGCCAACGGTCTAAGACAATCTCAACTCCGAACTCAGCGTACTTGCCCGGCACCGCAACTATTTTCACTTGTTTCGTGACGTGCTGCAGCAGCTCGATCATGCGCGCCAGCATCGCCATCCCGCCGATTTCCACTCGCGCCTTGTCCCTTCCGAATCGCGTGCTCCCGCCACCTGCCAAAACGTATCCAGCGACTCCCACCTCACTTTTGCCGGCGGCCATTCTCTAACTCTCCGCTTCCCTTCTCTTCTCCGTGCCCTCTGTGTTTATTCTTAGCCGTTAGCCCACCAGAGCACTGACCTTTCAAGCTACTCGCGTGCTTGTGTTTCTTTTACTAACAACTAAAAACTAAGGACTAACTACTCTTCTTCGAGCGGCTCGCGTCCCGGCCGGCGAATACCCAGCTCGCGCAGTTTCTCCTGCAGGCTCTGCCGGTGCAACCCGATTGTCGCCGCCGTTCGCGAAACGTTCCAACGATGCTCCGCCAGTTGCCTGGACAGGTAAGCCACCTCGAATTTTCGCTTGGCCTCGCGAAAATCCCGTTCGCCAATACCGTTGTCGTGCTCGTCGCCGCGATGCCTGATCGAGATCGCCTCGCCGTGCACCACCTCGCCGGGCAAATCTTCGACGCCGATTTCGTCGCCGCGAGACAGCACCACGCTCCGCTCCAGCGCGTTCTTCAACTCGCGCACGTTGCCCGGCCAATCGTATTTTTCGATCGCCGCCATCGCCTCGCGCTTCAGCCGCGCCGTCCGCCCCAGCCGCGCCCCGTGCATTTGCAGAAAAGTTTCCGCCAGCAGCGCGATGTCTTCTTTGTGAGCCCGCAGCGGCGGCAGGTCAATGGTTACCACGCGGAGACGGTAGAACAAATCCTCGCGAAATTTCCCCGCGCGAATCTCCGCCTGCAGATTGCGGTGGGTCGCGCTGATCACCCGCACGTCCACGGCAATCGACTGCGTCCCGCCGAGCCGTTCGATGGTGCGATTCTCCAGCACGCGCAACACCTTGGCCTGCGTCACCGGATTCATATCGCCAATTTCATCCAGGAAAATCGTTCCGCCGGAGGCTAGCTCGAATTTTCCTTTTTTCTGCTGCGCCGCGCCGGTAAAAGCACCGCGCTCGAAGCCAAATAATTCCGATTCGATCAGCGTCTCCGGCAGCGCCGCGCAATTCACCGCCACGTAGGCTTTGCCGTTTCGCGGCGACCGCGCGTGAATCTCCTGCGCCAGCAAATCCTTCCCCGTGCCGCTCTCTCCCAAGATCAGCACCGTCGAATCCGTCGGCGCCACGCGGTCCGCCATTTCGAAAGCGCGGCGCATCTCCGCCGAGCGCCCGATCATCTGGCCGAATTGTCCTTCGGTGGTCAAACGCCGCCGCAGCGCATCATTTTCTTTTTCGAGTGTCGCCAGCTTCAGCAGATTCGCCACGCGCTGCCGCAACTCTTCCAGTTCGAATCCTTTCACCAGGTAGTCCGCAGCACCAAGTTGGAGAGCCTCGACCGCTGTTTTCGCCGTGTCCAGCGCCGAAACCATCAGCACCGG
>JBGQDD010000188.1:0-6684 GCA_041495665.1 Candidatus Acidiferrum sp. | reverse complement strand
CGACACCGAATCCCTCGACGCCCTGCAGCGCGCCGTCGATCTCGGCTGCAATTTTTTTGACACTGCATGGGCCTACGGTGCAGGCCGCAGCGAACAGATCCTCGGAAAAGTCCTCCGCGCCAACGCCGGAAAAAAACTCTACGTCGCCACGAAAATTCCACCCAAAAACCAAAAATGGCCCAGCCGCCGCGATTTCACCCTCGACGATTGCTATCCGCCGGATCACATCGAAGAATACGTCAACAAAAGCCTCGCCAATCTGGGCGTCGAAAAACTCGACCTCATCCAGTTTCACACTTGGGAAGACCGCTGGCTCAATGACGAGCGCCTCCCGCGCGCGGTGGAAAAGTTGCGCGCCAGCGGCAAAGCGCAAGCCGTCGGCATCAGCGTTAATCGCTGGGAACCTTGCAACGGCATTCGCGCCGTGCTCGAAGGCGTCGCCGACGCCGTTCAAGCCATCTACAACATCTTCGACCAGAATCCCGAAGACGCGCTCCTCCCCATCTGCCGCATGAAAGATGTCGCACTGATCGCCCGCTGCCCGTTCGATGAAGGCACACTCACCGGCACGCTAACCGTGGATAGCACCTGGCCAAAAGGCGATTGGCGCAACACGTATTTTGTCCCGGAAAATCTGAAAAACAGCATCGCCCACGCCGAAGCGCTCCGCCCGCTCGTTCCCGCGGACAACTCCATGGCGCAGATGGCCGTGCGCTTCATCCTAAGCAATCCCGATGTCGGCACCATCATTCCCGGCATGCGCAAGCGCCGCAATGTCGAAGCCAACATCGCCGCCAGCGCCCAGGGCCCACTCCCCGCGGCGCTCCACAAACAGCTCCGCAACCACCGCTGGGACCGCAACCCAACTTCGTGGTCGCAATGAAGCAAAGTGCTGGAGTGAATTGTTTTCAGTTGTCAGTCTTGAGTTGAAGAATCAAAAGGAAGCGGAAACAAGGAGAAAAGAATGCAAAAACGAAAAGGAGAAAATCTCAAATTGTCTTTTTCTTATTCCTTACTGACTACTGACAACTGATAACTAAGAACTGCATCACGCGGTTTGCTTCAACGCGCGCTCGACGAGCGTCAGGCAACGCTCGGCTTGTTCGCGCAGGAGCTCTTCGCTTTCGCCGCGATCCCGCTGCATGCTGTGGAGCTCATCCGCAATCGCCAGCGCCGCGAGCACCGCGACTTTCTGCGTATCCACCGTTGCCGTCGCATCCGCAATCGCATGCATCTTTTCGTCCACGTACTTCGCGAGCTTCTGGACGTACTTCTCCTCCAGCTCGCCACGAATGGAGTACGTCTGCCCGAAAATCTGCACTTTTACAGGCCCGCTCATGTTTCAGGATTGTAGCGCAGGAAAAAGTTTCGGGGAATATTTCTTCAACTGGCGCGGAGCTGTGCGCCAAGAGTTCTTTCAAGCGCGGCGACAATCTTGCTGGAAGATTCACTGATTTGCACTTCGGTCAAAGTCGCTTCGCGGCTCTGGAATGTCACGCGCACCAGCAGCGAATATTTTCCCGCAGGAACATTTTTGCCGCGGAAAAGATCCATCGCCTCGATGGAAGTAATCCCCGAGATGTCGAGCGAGCGGATCGTTTTTCTCACGTCGGCAAAATGCGTGTCTTCGGCCAGCAAAAGCGAGAAATCTCTCTCGACCGCCGGGAATCGCGGAAGTGGCGAGTAAGTGCGCGCGTCGTGCATCATGCGGATCGCCAAGCGGATTGGACGAAGAATCAACTCAGCAAGGAAAACATTCTGGCGAAGCTTCAATCTTTCGGCCACGCGGAGCGCAAGCTGACCGGCGGCGCCCAATTCTTCTTCACCGAGAAAAATTCGGCCGCGTCGCGCGCCGTGCAGCCATCCTGGTCCGCCTTGTTCCCAGCGCAAGCCGCTCGCGATCTCACCGATGGAATCGAGATCGCCTTTCAAATCGGCGAACTCATACTCTCGAGCATTTTCGTAAATACCCTTTTCGCGAGCTTCGCCAGTTGCGCCGATCGTAAGGACAGGCGTCTCGATGGGTTCATTTCCGTTGAGGCGATAGTGGCTGCCGATTTCAAATAGACGAACGTTGCGCTGGCCGTGATTCAAATTCCATTCCAACGCGCCGGCCATGGTGACGATGCCGGTCGAGCGCAGCACGTTGGCTTCTTCGGAAAGCGGATTGGCAAGACGCGCTAGTGAAACGCCGTCCGAACGGAATAGCGCGTCGCGTTCTTCCGCGACGTGAGGGATCGTCAAAATCTCGCGGTAACCCAGACCGATGAGCCGCTCGCGCAAACGCGTTTCCGCTTCGTAGTACGGGAGCCGCGCGGCGCCTTGCCGCGCCGCAGGCAGGCGCGGCGGAAATTTATCGAGTCCGTAAATGCGCGTGATCTCTTCGATCAAATCGATTTCGCGCTCGACTTCCGCGCGCCAGGAAGGTTGGGTGCATTCCCACGCCGCGAGAAGCGAGCCTTCCGCTCCGCGGTTTTGGTCGACACGCACGGGCGCGAGGCCGAGGGCGCTGAGGCTCGCCTCCACTTCCTTGTCCGGGACGTCCGCGCCCATGACACGCAATATTTCGGCGCGTGTCACGCGAATCTTTTTTGCGGCGCGTTTGCCGGGATAAATATCCACGACGCCGGAGAGCAACTCGCCGCCGGCAAGCTGCAGAATTAGTTCGGCTGCACGGCGCGAAGCCAACTCGGCCATTTCCGGATCGGCGCCGCGGCCAAAACGAGTCGAGGCTTCGGTGTGCAATTTCAGAAAACGGGCGGCGCGGCGAATCGCAATCGGTTCGAACCAGGCGCACTCGATCAAGACATTCTTCGTGGAAAAGGAAATTTCCGTTTCTACGCCGCCCATGATTCCGCCGATACCCACGGGGCGCGAGCCGTCGCCATCGGAGATCATGCAGATGTTCGAATCGAGCTGGCGCTCGAGGCCGTCTAGGGTTCGCATTTTTTCGCCGGGCTTTGCGCGGCGGACGACAATTTTGTGGTCGCGTACCTTGTCGTAATCAAAAGTGTGCAGCGCGTGGCCCAGCTCGAGCATGACGTAATTCGAAACATCGACGACGTTGCTGATGCTGGCAACGCCGGAAGCTTCAAGGCGGTCTTTCAGCCATTTCGGTGAGGGTTGGATTTTCACGTTTCGAATGATGCGGGCGGTGAAGCGGCCGCAAAGCTCCGGAGATTGAATTTCGACTTTTATGGCGTCGCTTGCTTTCGCCGTACCCTCTGCCGGCTTGGGCGAAACGTGTTTCAGGGGCAGCTTGTAGATGGCGGCGACTTCGCGGGCGATTCCATAGTGGCCGAGGCAATCGGGGCGATTCGAGCTGACTTCCGCTTCGAGCACCGCGCCGTGCGCGCCGTTCTCCACGCCCCCGATGTTTGTGCCGGAGAGCGCGAGGCGCGAGGCAAGCTCCTGCGGCGCCGCGGCCACGTCGACGAAATCTTTCAGCCAGTTGTAGACGACCTTCATGCTTCAGTTCTGGATTCGATGACCCAGCTCCTATTCAGCGCCGCAAACATGGCCGGTTGAGATCCTTTCCGACAGAGTCCGAACCTTCGGTCGCTTCGCTCAGGATGACAAAAACAAAACCAAGACAGGAACAGAACCAAGAGCCGGGCTAAAGCCCGGCCTCTACACATGCTTCCTACGGGAACTGGCGGAGGAAGCGCACGTCGTTCTGGAAAAAGACCTGAATATCGTCGATGCCGTATTTGAGCATGGCCAGGCGGTCGATGCCGATGCCGAAGGCGAAGCCGCTAACTTTTTTGGCGTCGTAGTTCACGAAGCCGTAGACGGCAGGGTCGACCATGCCGGCGCCGAAGAGTTCGATCCAGGCGGCGCCTTTGCATTTCGAGCAAGTTTCCCCGCCTGCCGCCGTGCCGCTCCCGCCGCAGAAGGGGCAGGAGACGTCGAATTCGACGCTAGGCTCGGTGAACGGGAAATAGCTGGGGCGGAAGCGGGTTTTCACGCTGGGGCCGAAAAACTGTTTTACGAAATACTCGATGGTGCCGGTGAAATCGCAGAAGGTAATGTCCGCGTCGACGGCCAGGCCTTCGACCTGATGAAAGATGAAGGAGTGCGTGGCGTCGGGATTGTCGCGGCGATAGACCTTGCCGGGAACGATGACGCGAACGGGCGGCTTTTGCTTTTCCATGGTGCGAATCTGCATCGGCGAAGTGTGCGTGCGAAGAAGGAGCGGCGTCTTCGCGCCATTCGGCAATTCCAGATAGAAGGTGTCCATGTCGTCGCGCACGGGATGGAATTCGGGGATGTTCAGCGCCTCGAAATTGTAGTACGGCGTTTCGATTTCGGGGCCTTCGACGACGGAGAAGCCGATGGAAACGAAGATATCCTCGATTTCCTGGAAGACCTGGCGGATCAAGTGATGGGAGCCGACGGGGCGGATGACGCCGGGGAGGGAGAGGTCAATACGTTCGCGGACGAGTGCGGACTTTTGGGCACCGGACTCGATGGCCGCGCGGCGCGCTTCGATTTGTGATTCGACGTGCGCCCGCAATTCATTTAGAGATGCGCCGACGGCGCGCTTCAATTCCGGAGTTGCCGGCTTGAGCCAGTTGTCGGTGATTAGCGTGAGCACGCCGGATTTGCGTCCTAGCCAGCGGTCACGGAATAATTTCCATTCCGATTCATCGTGAACCATTTGAAAATGACCATCGAAATGCGCGCGAACTTCGGCGAAGCGGGCGGGGACCTGCGCGGCTTGCGTGATGCCGAGAGCCGCGAGCGTCTTGTCGAGACCGAGGTCAGAAGTTGGCATGATCGCGAAGTAGATTACACCGAAGAGCACCCGCCGTGGCGGGTGCCCTTACGGAAAAAACAGCGCCCCCGACCGGGTCGCGGCCGCTACAAGTGCGTGCACTGCGATCCAGCACCCTACGCGGGCGGGGGAAAGCCTCACCCCTGAAGGGGTGAGCTACAGCTACGCCTTTTTCGCCTTGGTTGGAGGCGGGGCGGCAGCTTTCGCTGTTGCCACGAGTGACGTGAATGCTGCGGCGTCCTTTACCGCGATATCCGCCAGCACTTTGCGGTCGAGAGCGACGCCCGCGGCCTTGAGGCCGTGTATCAACTGGCCGTAGGTCAAACCATTCAAGCGGGCGGCGGCGCCGACGCGCTGAATCCACAGGCGGCGGTACTGGCGCTTCTTGACGCGGCGGTCGCGCTTGGCGTAGCGGTCGGCGCGATTGGCGGCTTCCTGTGCGGATTGGTAGAGCTTGCTCTTGGTGAGGAAAAAACCTTTTGTCCTCTTGAGGTACTTCTTGCGCCGTGCCCGGCGCTTGGTACCGCGTTTTACGCGTGCCATGGGTTTCTCCTTCGATTTTGTTTAAGCCGAAGTTTGGGAAGCGCTGAGTTTGTTTCTGACGGGTCTAAAGACCCGCCACTACAAAGAAAGAACCTCAGACTTCACAAGACCGCGGCCAAATGCTCTTGGGAGACAAACAGGTTGCGCGGGCGCGAAAAAACACGCGTCACGCAACGGGTTTGTTTCCGGGGAAATACGATGTAGCGCGTCCCAGGCAAGAGCCGTTACCGGTTCCGCGAAGGCGCCCGCCTCAGAAGGCGGCCGCTACAAGTGCCCCGAAAGAATCGGGGCGGATCGGCCGGCAGGCACCCGTGAAGCGCTGCCTGGCACGATTTGCGGGACTTGCGCCCCGCGTACTGACATCCACAACTTCTTTAGGCGTCATTCTGAGAGCATCCGGTGAGAATGCTTGAAGGATCTTGGCGCAGTTCACAACCACGCACTGGCCCCGGTTGAGATTCTTCACTCCGCTCAGAATGACAACAAAATCAAAATTCTTTAGCCGTAGGGAAGCATCTGCTTGATGCGGGCCACGTCGGCTTTGTTCACGAGCGTCAGCTTCTTCAGCTTGCGCATGCGGCCGGGGGCTTTGGTGCCCATCAAGTGACGCTTGCCGGAGTGCCCGCGCTTGATCTTGCCGCTCGCTGTGAACTTGAAGCGCTTCCTGGCACCGCGGTGGGTCTTCAACTTCAATTTCGGTTTCGATCTGTTTCTCGGCATTGCTGGAAATCCTCTCGACAATTTATTGTGCCGCTTGCCACGGCGGGCGGGGCAAGCCCACCCCTACAAAATCATGGTTGCGCGTTTGATGGCGCTGATTACTGCGACTGTTGGGCGCTGGATGACGGCTGTCCCGCAGGCTTGGCGACGCTGACGCCTTTTTTCGGCGCCAGCAATGCCACGAGGACGTTGCCTTCCATGCGCGGCATGGTTTCGATCTGGCCCTGGTCGCCAAGCTCCATGAGCAAGCGGTTCATCTTGGCGCGCCCGACTTCCTGGTGGGCCATCTCGCGCCCGCGATGAAAAATCATTGCGCGCACTTTGTGGCCTTCGCCGAGGAAGCGGATGATCTGGTTCTTGCGAACCTGATAGTCGTGTTCCGCGGTGTTGGGCCGAAACTTGACTTCCTTCAACTGCGAGCCGCGGCTGCTCTTGCGCTGCTCGTGGGCCTTCTTGTTGGCCTGGTAAAGATACTTGCCGTAGTCGGTGATCTTGCAAACCGGCGGATCGGCCGTGGGCGATATTTCCACCAGGTCGAGCCCCTTTTCCTTCGCCAGCTTTATGGCTTCAAACGGCTGCATGACGCCGAGCTGGCCGCCTTCTTCATCAATCACCCGGATCTCGCGTGCCCTGATTCGCTCGTT
>JBGQDD010000187.1:0-6689 GCA_041495665.1 Candidatus Acidiferrum sp. | reverse complement strand
GCATGATACGCGCGGCAATCCGCTCCATCTCATCCTTGCAGTGGAGCTTCATCTTCTTGAGTTTGATTTCTTCCAGGAGATCTTCCGAATTCAGGTAGGGCGACTTGGAGATGTTGTGGAGTTCTGCTTCGTATTGCCGGTGTTGCTCTGCCAGACGCTGATACTCGGCGTCTGTCTCGAAGGGTATGTCCCGAGGTGTCCGCTGCGCGCTTGCCATGCGTTCCTCCTGACCTTTTCGTGAATGAGATGTGAGCACTACATAAACGCAAGATAGCACTCTGGTCCGCCACGTCAAGAGGGAACCTGTGGGAATTTAGTCCTAGCCCGCCAGTTTCAGTTCCATCACGATCGCGGCCTCTTCCGGATCGCGGTAATAGCCCGCGCGGCGCACCGTCTTGAAAAAGCCGCGCTTTTCATAAAACGCCATCCCCGTTTCATTCGACTCGCGAACCTCTAAAAACACTCGACTTACCCCGTGCACTCGAAACTCATCAAGCGCCGCCTTCAGGAGTGCTCCGCCTTCTCCTCTGCGCCGGGCTGACGCCGCGACCGCGAGATTCAAGATCTCCGCCTCGTCCGCCACCTGCCGCCCCATCATGAAACCCGTAATCCCGCGATCGCCTTCGCTCACGAACGCCACCACGCCAGGCCACTTCAGCGCCTCTCGATAGCTCTCTTCGGTCCAGTTAGCCGCTGCCGGAGCCTCCCGCAATATCCTCGTCACCGCCAGCGCATCCGCTTCTTGAAACCCGCGAATCGTCGCATCAGCGAGCCCGCGCCTCGTTTCAGCGGCCATGCGCCGCGTCCTTCCAGAAAACCTCCGCGTCCGGCCGTCGCACGTAATTCGCATCCAGCGCCAGCACGTCCGTGAACCGCCCCTCCGCCAATGCCGCCAATCCAACCCGCCCGATCATCGGTGCGCGCACGCTCGAAACGCACTCCACCTTTTCGCCGCGCAACTCCCGCGCTTGCCATGCCTCTTCGGAAACAACGCATTCCGCATCCGTCGAAATCCACGAAATGCTTTCACCCTTCGCCAGTTCCGCCGCTGCCTCGACAAACTTTCCAGGGGCGATCACCATCTCGTCACCCAACCGCACCAAGCCTGTCCCATGCCGCTGATAAACGGCCCCAAATACCTCCCCACGGTTCGCGCCAGCAAACGCCGCCACCAAAACCGTTCCCCCTGAAGCTCCCGCTGACAGTGCTTCCAACCGCGATACCGCCGCGATCCGTTTCCCGTAAACCTCCGCCCAAGCCTTCACCGTAGCCAGCGCCACCCGCACCCCGGTGAACGACCCCGGCCCGGCCGCTGCCGCGTACGCGTCCACATCCTCCATCTCGAGCCCGCTACCCACCAGGCATTCACCAACCGCCGGCAGCAGCCACGTGGAATAGTCCTCCTGTGACTCGTGGGCCACAACCTTTAACACCGCCTCATCCCGCAGCACCGCCACGCTGCCCCTCGAATCACACGTATCTATCGCCAGTACAATCACATCCGCATTCTACCGTACTCCTCCATGCCGTAGGGCCCGACTGGGAAGGCGGGCCGCTCGAAACGATCCAAACCGGAATCCCCCAGCGATCGGTCGATTTTCGGCCTTGAACTGCTCCTAATAGCATTGTCCAGCACCACAAAAATCCACTCCGCCGAGCAATTCTATTGCCAAATTAGTACCTAACTTTCCCTAACCTCCTGATTCCACGGGATATACCTTGACTCTTCCAACACAATCTTATACAATTCTCATGCATCTCCTAGGGGGAACTGCATAAATGGACTACAAGATCGGCGACAAGGTCGTTTACCCGAATCACGGTGTGGGCACTGTTGAGCAGATCAGCTACGGAGTCTTGAACGGCAGAACCGAACGTTACTTCATGATCCGCATTGTTTCCAGCGGCTTGCGTGTCATGGTCCCGCAATCAAACGCCATGACCGTTGGCCTTCGTTCCGTTATTCGTTCCGCGGAATCCACCAAAGTCCTGGGCTTCCTCGAAACCGGCAAGCTCAACTCTCATCACGACTGGAAGCACCGCTTCAAAGAGAATTCCGAGCGCATGCGCACCGGAGCTCTCCTCGAAGTCGCCGTCGTCCTCAAGAGTCTCGTTTCCCTCAGCCGCAGCAAGCCGCTCTCCTTCCGCGAAAAGAAAATGCTGGAACGCGCGAAGTATCTGCTCGTCAGCGAGATGGCCACTTCCCGCAACACCACTGCCGAAAACGCCGAGGCCACCGTCGTCAAGTCCCTCGCCAAAGCCAAGCTCCAGTTCCCCGTAGTGACCGAAAAATTCGAATAGTCCTCGGACCTTTGCTTTTGTAGGGCGCAGCGCTGCTGCGCCCTTTTTTTTCGGCTCTCTCTTCCCGGCGGGCAAGCCCAACTAGCCCGCCTTTCTCTTTTCTCTGCGTCCTTTGTGTCTCTGCGTTCAGCTCGTTCTTCTATGTGCACGAACCGCGAACCACCGGTCCCATTCAAGTCCTCGAAAGCGCACCAAGCGTAACTCCGGCTTCGCGTAGCGTCCGCGCCACCGTCGCGGCAATCTCCGGCGCACCCGGAGTGTCGCCATGGATGCAGAGCGTTTCCGCATCAACGGGGACTTCCGTCCCATCGCAAGCAATCACCACTCCTCGTTCAACAATGCTCAGCGCCTGACGTCCCGCATCCGCTGGATCTCGAATCAGCGCATCCTCAAATTTGCGTGAACGCAAAGTTCCATCCGGTTCATACCGCCGGTCGGCAAACGCTTCAGCAGCCACCGCGAAACCTGCTTTCCGAAAGGCATCCAGCATCGGCGACCCCGCCAAGCCCACCAGCACGACGTCGCGGCTCCATCGAGCGACACCTTCAGCAATCGCTTCTGCAAGCTCTCGATTTCGCACCGCCTGATTGTAAAGCGCCCCATGCGGCTTGACGTGTGCCAAGCGCGCACCGCATCCGGCCGCAATCCTGGCCACCGCCCGCACTTGTTCAAATACTGAAGCTGCAATCTGGTCGGCAGGCAGTTTCAATTCCAGCCGACCGAAATTCGCCCGATCCGGATAACCCGGATGCGCCCCGATTGCCAGCTTCCAGCGAAGCGCCTGCTCGACCGTTGTCTTCATGGTTTGTTCGTCGCCCGCATGCCCGCCGCAGGCCACGTTGACCGAAGTGATCGAACGCATCAGCGCTTCCTGAGTGCCATCGGCAATCGCTTCCGGCAACTCGCCCATGTCGCAATTCAAATCGATCTTTAGTTGACCACGCTTCATTCCAAAATCAGCTCCTCCGACGCCAACAATTCTTCCTGCTCCCTCAACAGCGATAATGCCGTTTCCCACCCGACCCGTTCAAATCGAATCTCATCCCTCGGACGAAGCTGCCCCAAGCTATGGAAATCCGCGGAAATCACGTTGGCGATCTTCGGATATCCCCCCGTGGTTTGCTGCTCCACAAAAAGAATGATCGGCTTGCCTCCCTCCGGCACTTGTATCGCCCCAAGCGTAACGCCCTCGGAAATCATCTCTCCAGCACCTCCAGTGGGACAGGCATTCCTGCCTGTCTCATCCTCCAACGCACCACCGGGAGCCGTTTGGATCGCCGCACCTTCCAGCCGAATCCCCATCCGATTGGACTCCTCTGCAACACGATACCTGCTCGCATAGAACATTTTCTGAGCTGACTCCGCAAACCAATCACTCTGTGGGCCAGCCGTAACGCGCAAAACTTTCCGAGGCTGCAACTCTTCCAAAGCCCGCGCCGACAGCCTTCGTTTGCGAGTGGACCCCGATGCAATGGCGCCTTTGGTGGAACAGGCATTCTTGCCCGTTCTCTCTTGCCCATCCACCGTCGCCGGCCCAATGCTGAGCACATCCCCCTTCCGCAGCGCCCTCCCGTAATGCCCTCCGAGCCCACTCAAAATGTGCGTCGAAGCGCTTCCCAGTAAAAGTTTTACGTCGATTCCACCGCGAACACACAAATAACACCGCGCCCCCGAACGCGTCGGCCCCATCCGAAGCAACTGTCCGGCTTTCGCTTCGAACGAAGTCCACAACTCGACCGGCTTTCCATCCAACATCGCCCCGAAATCCGAACCCGTCAGCGCCAGCACCGCACCTTCCGTAAACACGAACGTCCCGCCGAGCAGCGTCATCTCCAACGTAGCTGCGCCTTCAGTGTTGCCGGCCAAACGATTTCCCATCCGCAGCGAAATCGCATCTGCCGCTCCGGAAGCTGAAACCCCCATCGGCCCGAATCCTTCCCGTCCAAGATCCTGCACCGTAGTGAAAAGCCCCGGCTCCTGCACCTGAATCACGCCCATTCCTTCTCCAACGATGCAAATCGCTCCGCAGAAATCGGCGCAAATCGCACGCGATCTCCAATCGACAAAAGGCTCAAGCCTTCCCGCTCAGCCCGAAACATCGGGATAGGTGTCCGCCCGATCAATCTCCATCCACCGGGCGTGGCAAACGGATACACGCCGGTCTGATTCCCCGCAATCCCCACGCTGCCCGCCGCCACTCTCCGCCGCGGCGCGGCCAACCGCGGCGTCACCAACTCTTTCGGCAACTCGCCGAGATAAGCAAATCCCGGCACGAACCCCAAAAAATAAACCAGATACTCGACTGACGAATGCACCTCGATCGCCTGCGCCGCCGTCATTCCGCGCGTCGCGCACACCTCAGCCAAATCCGGCCCAAACTCTCCGCCATAGCAAACCGGAATTTCCACCAGCCGTGGCTCCGGAAGGCTTACCTCTTCGAGCCGCTCGAGATATCCGCGCAGAATTGCCTCCACTTTCTCGTGCCGCAACCGAAGCCCATCAAACTTGACCAGCAACGAACAATACGCCGGATGAAGGTTGCGGACGCCCGCAACGGGCTCCAACTGCAGCAGCCGCAGCAGCCTTCTGACCTTTTCATTCGCTTGGAGTGTGATCCGACTCTGTAGAGGCCGGGCTTCATCCCGGCCTTTCTTTTCCGCTTGATCGAAGTAGACCACCAGCGATTGATCGCTAGCAAACTGGAATCGCGCGCCTTCGCCCGCCAAGTTTTCCATGCTCGCGAGAGTATACCGCACGCCGCGGTGCCTCTAGTGGGACAGGCATTCTTGCCTGTCCTCTTCAATCCGCGCAACCCATGGGGCGGTGGTTAGGCGAGTGAGAGACTCGGATCGGCGTTGAGGCTTGCATCAGCAAGAATGCCGGCCCGGAAGCGCGAATATGCCGCCGCCGCAATCATCGCAGCATTGTCGGTCGAAAGCGCCCGGCTCGGAAAAAATACCTCGAAGCCCGCGGATCTCGCGCGCTCCGCGAAAGTCGCGCGCAAATGGCTGTTCGCCGCCACGCCACCCGACACCAGCACGCTTTCCACCGCCAGCTCTTCCGCGGCGTGCATGGTGCGCTCGACCAGGTCGCGCACCACCGCATTCTGAAACTCCCGCACCAGCGCCAGAGTTTTCGGACTGCACAGCGTCATCAATTGTTCGAATGTTCTTTCGCCGCGCTGAAGCGCTTCTTCGCGAGCGCGAATCTCCGGCGCGTATTCCGGATGCTCCCGCACATGATAGAGCACTGCCGTTTTTAACCCGCTGAAGCTAAAGTCCAGCGCATTCCCCTTCATCTTCGTCGGCCCGAATTTCACCGGAGCTGCCGCGCCGTTCGAAACCGCTGCCAGCCGATCGAGAATCGGTCCCCCGGGATACCCCAGCCCCAACAGCTTGGCCACTTTGTCGTACGCTTCGCCCGCCGCATCGTCGCGCGTCTGGCCGATCTTCCGATAACGCAAAAGCGCGCCCGCGTCCTGCGCGTTCGAATCTTGCGGCTTCACTTCATACAAAACCGTGTGCCCACCCGAAACAATCAAACACACCGCGGGCAATTTCGCCACCCGGCCTGCTTTGTGCGCTTCCAAAAAAACAGCGTGAACGTGCCCCTCAAGATGATTCACCGCTACGAGCGGCTTGCCCAGCGCCTGCGCGAGTGTTTTTCCATACGTGATTCCAACCAGCAGCGCACCCACAAGTCCCGGACCCTGCGTCACGCCAATCGCATCCACATCCGCAAGCGTCATCCCCGCTTGCGCGATGGCTTCGCGCACCACCGGCACGATCTGCCGCAAATGCTCGCGCGACGCCAGCTCCGGCACCACGCCTCCATATTTCGTGTGAATATCGATCTGCGACGCGATCACGCTCGACAAAATCTCGCGCCCGTCAGCGACCACCGACGCCGCTGTCTCATCGCACGAAGACTCGATCCCCAGGATTCTCATCCACTCGACCTGCGTTTCCGCATTCCTTCTAGCTTCCAACCCATGCTAGCACACGAGCAACCTCGCCTCGGTCAACCCTACATGAACCGACTAACCCAACGGGCACCGTGCGAACGCAAATCCATTGACTGTTTCGAAGCCGCGTCGAAGAATGGTGCCCATCCTCTTGGAGTGCGCAAACAGTTTAGCCTATGACCAACAATGCGTCCGCCGACCGCTCCGCGGTCACACCGAAAAAAGTTCGCAAGGCCGTGCTCCCTGCCGCTGGACTCGGCACGCGCTTCCTGCCCGCCACCAAGGCGCAGCCGAAAGAGATGCTCACCGTCGTCGACAAGCCGCAGATTCAGTATGTCGCGGAAGAGTGCGTGGCCTCCGGCATCGAGCACATCATCATCGTCACCGGCAAAGGAAAAAATTCCATCGAAGACCACTTCGATTC
>JBGQDD010000186.1:0-6703 GCA_041495665.1 Candidatus Acidiferrum sp. | reverse complement strand
TGCCTGTGCCACAAATCCATGTTGGGGTTTCTAGTTAACAATAACACCCCCACTCCCTATGTTTTTTGTAAGTATTGCATTTAAAGAACTTAGGTATTGCGCAAGTTCTTTGTTTGCAACACATCGGAGAGGGCTCAGAAGTGTTGCATCTAAAGGATTTAGATTGCCCCAAAATTGTGCAGAATTTGGGCATTTCCGCTGCTTTACGGCACTCAGGTTAAACAGGGGGATGGGCCAGGGCAGGCGCGACCCTTCGTTACTCAGGGTAAACAGGGGCGGAGCACAGAGGCGTCTCAGGGAGGCGCGGGTTGAAGCGAAACGAGCGAGTTGGCGACTGACTATCAAAGATTAGGGTAGCACAAGCGTAACGCCGTTGTCAAGTACGTATTGCATTAGCATTCGAATGAACTGTGGAAAACTTTTCGGCGGGTCGCGTGATCCCCAGGACGAGAGTCAAAACTCCGCAAACTCAGGAACGAAATTATTCAGTGCCGCCGACTACACACCCGGGGACAAAATCCCTTGCTTGAGTGGTCGCAGGCGGCGCTTTTGAAATTAGGTAAGCAATCTGTTCTGCGATGTAACTCGTCAGACTGCGAAACCATTTTGGGAAGTCGTCGGACTGGAACACTTGCTTTTGGAAACGCCCCAGAGAGGTCATTGCGAAGTGAAATTTCCCATAATCTACAAGCCCGCCGAAGAGTTCGCTCTTTTCTCCAATGGTAAAGTCAAGCGAAGGGTCTATTAGGGCACGAACAATTCCTTCAATCCGCTCAGGCCGCTGAACGAAATGCCAGTGCGGTTGTGCATGTTTCGATGTTGTATCCGACGCTGCGAGGTAGTCCCATTCCGCCCGGAATAGGGGAACAAGTTCTCCAGCACATATGTCGTGGAAAACAATCAGGCTCGCGTGCTGGAGATCGTAGTCGTGCACGAAAAACCGAAACGTTGCGACGAACGCGAAGTAAAAAGTTGTAGCTTCACCGCTGGAGGTAAGAATTGGTGACACTATCTGTTCCCCGCCATCGTCGGTTTGCGCTATCCTGTCACCCTTTTCCAGGAAAACATGAAATCCACCGCCAGGTTTGTGGGGCTTTTGCGTAAGTTCCAAATGAGGTTGATTGAATGCGGACCTCAGGCTCCGCTCTAAAGACTGAATTAGTTTCGAAGAATAGGTGATGCCGTCGGCCATGGGCTTATCTGTTCAGGATAGACTGGACGAGTTCATCAAGGTCAGTCCAACGGTCTAACTTGCCTTCGACGATCTTAGTCCCCATTTGGGTTAGCCCACTGACTTCGGCAGGATTCAACTTGGCAAAATTCGGTATGAGTAAGTTTCCCACGTACTTGTTTGAAAGGTCCCATTGTCCACCCGATACCTGAATGGATACATATTTGAGGAGGTCGTTTGCGGTTGAACTGTTCAGGTAGGCGAGGACGGCAAAATAAACCTCTTCGTCGGTAATGCCGAGCTGGATAGTCCCCTTAACGAGTAACCACGCATTTCCAACGACGGCTACGAACTCTCCCGTCTTGTCAAAAGCGAAAGACCGCGAACCACCGAAATACTTCGATACGATTTTCGGTCTGTCCTCCATCTGCCACGCCCGGTGCCAAAGAAGATCCCACCAGTTTAGATTGGCTTTAGCTAGGCTCAGTCGGCTCGCAAGCTTAGATTTAATGGGCAACAGCTGTTCCCTGTAATACGTTGGCACATGCTCTTCGAGATCTTGCTCGACCGCAATGCCTGGCAGGCCCTTAGTGTAGGGGTAGAATACGTAATAGCTGTCGTTCAGCCTACCATCGGATATCGACTGGTTCATGACGACCGGACGAAAAAAGCGCCGCTCATTTTTTCGAAGTTTTTCCAGATATTCCTTTGCAACGATGAAGACATCGTTTCCCAACCGTACTCCCTGTCTTATGTCGAACACTTTCTTTGCGGGGACGGCGCGCCTAGTTCGCCTTACCCTTTCAAAAGACACGAACGCCTCGTACGCGCGGGCTATCCAAGGTGTTTCGGTCTTTCCAATGTCGTCGCGCCCGTATACGGAGAATCCGTCATCGCTGATAGGTGCAACTTCAGCACCTCGCCATCTTCGTAGTCCCCGCAACGCGCGATTGAGCGAATTTGGACGAGAATCTGCCCAAAGGATCGCGGTCCTAACCATGTGAGCTGGTCGTCTCGTTCCGACGTACATTCCCGCATCAACTAAGGCGCGGGCGAAGATACTTTGGTCACCGAGCCTAGCGATTAACTGGGGTGTTAGCATTTCCGCAAGAGCTTGCCGAACGGGCCTGCCCGATGAGGCTTCCAAGAGCGAGTTCGGAGTGATCATGGCTAGCGTCCCTCGGTCGCTTAGGGCATTGAGGGCGCGGCGGGCGAAAGCCATCGCTAAATTTGGCTTATTTGAAGCCCCCAGTAGCTGGTTAACGGCACTTTGTTCTTCCGAATTCATTCTCTGCCAGGACCTAAATGGCGGGTTCATCAGGAGGATGTCGACGGCTGCGGGCCAGTTAGTCGCTGCCAAGGAATCCTGTTGGGCAATCTCAATTTCGACTTGCTCGGGTGGCCATATTCGCTTCTCACAGGCCAAGACAAATCGCGCCATTTCCACAGAAATGGGAGACTTATCCCAAGCTATTACTCGCACGTGCCCCGTGTACCCCTTAAGTTTCAGGAGACGTAGGCACTCTTTCAGAAGTTCACCTGACCCGCAGGCGGGGTCAAACAGGAGAAGCGGTGTGTCCGCTGAGTCTTGGAGTTAGCTGGTGGCTTCCTCCGCGAGAGTGCGTGCGAGTGCCGGTGGGGTGAAGTAGGTTCCCGTTTCACTCGGAGTTGCCTTCGGATCAATGGTGGCCGGTGTTTCAAGGCCGGGTAGCCAGAGGTTTGGAGAAAGCTGTGCTTCGAGGTGCGCGTCCTGAAAAACAGCTCCAGATGCATGGCGAAGGACGAGTTCGAAGTCGGGGCGAAGGACATCATAACGTCCGGTCCCCGTAAGGTCGTTATGTAGTGGCCGCCATGTAGCATCGGGAATTGTAAGCGAAGTTTCATTTACCTCAGGAGCAAGCCCCCAGATTGCAAAATCTGGTTCGGTTAGCCGGTATTGCTCAGTTGCTGCAGAAGCAAGAAGATGTAAAAGCACTCTTAGCGAGCGGAGACCATTATTCTGCTCCCCCACGGCCGTTCTAATCTGACGAAAAATTCGCAGCACGTGAGCGACGATATTCCTCGAGCGGTCTGGAGTTGTTTTTTCAAGGTGCCTGTGAAACTCGTGGAGTTGGGAAATTACGCTTCGATAGGAATAGCTCTCCGCCGACGATTGTCGATCCCAGCGATTTAGCACGAGGGTTTCGTCGGCGAGTGTTATGTAGTGCCCAACGTCACAGGACCACGCAGCGGCACGTTGAACATCGCGGTCCATCCCTCCGATGAAGTCGAGACAGAAATTTCCAGTCGTACCGTTCAGGAGAACGTACCGCTCTCGGTTTTCAACCGTTTCGCGAAGCGGCACAGGCAGCAGGCCAAGGGCCGCTCGCCAGGCGTCGACACTCCTAAATTGCGATAGGTCGTTCACACGTAGGGGATGACTGTTAGGGGGCGATTGACTTTTGCTCGGAGACACGGCACACTCCCGGTGTGCCCGCGCAAAGCGGACCTCCGGCAGTTGGTTTCATCGCGAATCACCCTAAGCCTTCCGCCAAGATGACATGGGGTGGTGCGCGGACAATTCCTCAGTCTTTTGAAAGGCGAGGTTCCGAGAATTCTGTGGAGCGGGCAAGTCAGACGCCCGCTCGAACCTCCCTTCAAAATATGGTTCCTGCAGCTTCACTAGCTCCCGCCGATTGTACTTGAAAGAATCCCATTCTTCTACTTTATGTGTCGAGATAGATCCGGAAGGACGGCGCATCGTTGGAGCGTTGTGGCTGTGCGGCGCGGGCGAAGGGCTTGCGTCAGGACGGGGAGATCCCGCAAAAGCGGGGAAAAGCTAACGTCACAATTTGCGGCGAGTCATATCGGTTTGTTGGAGAAGGGGAGCAATACTGCGATGAAAAAGAAAACCTTAATGTTGCTGGGGCTGGCGTGCGCGGCGGCGGCGGTGTTTGCAGTGGGGGTGCGGGGGGATGCGGCGGATGAGGTCAAGCGGCTGGCGGATTTGATGGGATGGAGGGCGGGGACGGTGGCGGCAGATATTGGGGCAGGAGACGGGAAGTACACGTTTGCGGCGGTGGAACGGGTGGGGGCGTCGGGGAAAGTGTATGGGACGGAGATTGATGCGAAGAAGCTGGCGGAGTTGAGGGGCGAGGTTGCGAAAAGCAAGCTGGGGAACGTGATCGTGGTGGAGAGCAAGGAGGCGGATACGAATCTGCCGGCGGGGTGTTGCGACGCGATTTTCTTGAGGCGCGTGTACCATCACCTGACGAAGCCGGTGGAGTTCGATGCCAACCTGGTGCGGTCATTGAAGGCCGGAGGGCGGCTGGCGATTATCGATTTCGCGCCGCGCCCGGGGCTGGAACCGGTGGAAGGAGTTTCGAGCAACCGGGGCGGACACGGCATCCCGCAGAAAATTGTGATTGAGGAGCTAAGCGCGGCGGGGTTGCAAGTCGAAAAAATACTGAATGACTGGCCGGAGGATAGTTACTGCGTTTTGTTCGTGAAGAGGTGAGCACGGATCGCGATTGTTGAAGGCGTGTGGCGGGGGTTTGGCTCCGTGCGGCTTTTTGGAGCTCGCTTAGGACACAGCATGGTTTTGGTTTCTGGGCAGCAGGTGAGTCTGGTAGACTGGCGCGGCTTTGAGGCACACGACGCGAAGGCGATTTCTGGCGCAGGCTGCTGGTTCAGCGGCGGGAGCGGTTGTTTGCGCGCCCGTATGGCCGGGGCTATTCGGGGGGATGGGAACGGCACTGACGGCGGATGCGGGACCGAGCATGCGCTTCCCGACGGCGGCGCGGGAGCGGATTGCGATTGCGTCGTATCCGTTCCGGGATTTCATCGCGGGGCGCGATGGACAGGGAACAGCGCCGCAGGCTGAGACCAGCGGGACTGCCGCGACGCGGCAGGGCGGCAGCGGGAAGATGGAGTTGAAAGAGTTCGCGGCGCACGTCAGCGCCAAATTCAACATCAAGAAGATCGAGCCGTGGAGCGAGCATTTTCGTTCGCTGGACAAAGCGTACCTGGAGGAGCTGCGGGCGGCGGTGGCGAAGGCGGGCGGAGCGATCGTGAACATTGCGGTGGACGGCGAGCACAGCCCGTATGCGGCGGATGGCGCGGAGCGGGAACGTGCCATCGCGTTCAGCAAGCAATGGATCGATGCGGCGGCGGCGATTGGTTCGCCTAGCGTGCGGACGAACATCCCGCAAGCGAAAGATGCGAAACCGGACGTGGAGCGGACGGCGGCGAGTTTGAAGCGCGTGGCGGAATATGGCGCGGCGCAGAACGTGGTGGTAAACCTGGAAAACGACAATGCGGTGAGCGAAGATCCGTTCTTCCTGGTGAAGGTGATCGAGAAGGTGGACAGCCAGTGGCTGCACGCGCTGCCGGATTTTGCGAACACGCTGGCGGCTTATGAAGAGGAGTATGCCTACCGGGGAATCGATGCGATGTTCGGGCATGCCTACAACATCTCGCACGTGAAGGAAACGGAAGTGGGCGATGGGAAGGCCAAAGTCGCACACGTGGATTTGCCCCGGACGTTTGGGATCGCGAAAAAGCATGGATACAAAGGATATTTCTCGATGGAATGGGACAGCCCGGGCGATCCTTATGCGGGTACGGCGGGGTTGATCGAGAAGACGCTGCAGAATCTTTCCTAGAGATATGGCTGGGGAGTATTCTTTCCACTGAGGTTGCGGACGAGGGGGATGGCGATGAAAATTCGTGTGAGTTTGTTTGTGGTGGGGATGGCGATGGTGATAGCGGCGGGGGTTGCAGCGGCTCAGCAAGCGGCGCCGGCGGCAAGCGCACCTCAAGCTGCGGCGCCTGCCGATGCGCAGAAGATGGCGGAGATGGGGACGGTCGTAAGCCCGGTGAGCGGGACGGTGAAGGGGCAAGTGGCGCGCTTTTCCAAGAATATGGCGGCGGCGGCCGAGGCGATGCCGGCGGAGAAATATGGTTTTAAGCCGTCGCCGGAGATGAATTCGTTCGGGCACCTGGTGATGCACATCGCGCAGACGAATAATTCGCTGTGCTCGAAGATTTCGGGGGCGGCAGCGCCGGACGTGAAATATGCCGAAGGCGATCCGAAAGACAAGCTGGTGGCGGCGCTGAAGGCTTCGTTCGAATACTGCACGACGGCGCTGGAGAAGGTGGATGATTCGAAGCTGGGGGAGCAGATGATGCTGTTCGGGAACCGGCCGGCATCGCGCGCGGCAGCGATGATTTTTTTGTACGGCAGCTGGACGGACCATTATGCGACAGAAGCCATCTATTTGCGGTTGAATGGGATTTTGCCGCCGACGGCGCAGCCGGAAAAGAAATAGCGGGGGCGGCGGGGACTGGGAAGGGTAGTAAGTTTTAAATTGTAAGTTTTAAGTAGGAAGAGAAGGAGTCTAGCCTGGATTTCTCATGACCGCGCGGCGGTATTCTCGGAGAAGCAGGCAGGACGTGACGGAACGAGGTTCGATGCGGCGAGCAAGAACGACGGAGTGTGTGGTTCAGGCGGAGGATGGAAGAAAAGCGGCGGCAAGCCGCCGCACTCCAAAG
>JBGQDD010000185.1:0-6715 GCA_041495665.1 Candidatus Acidiferrum sp. | reverse complement strand
ATGGCTTACGCCCGCATCATCGTGCCGAGCTTCGATTCCCGCAAAATCAGCGATGTGCCCGTGGCTGTATGGAAGGCGCTCTATCCGCTCCCCTACGAAGCCGCGTTGCGCCGCGAGGCCGCTAAGAACGATTTCGATCCCATGTTTGCCGCCGGCCTTATTCGCCAGGAATCCACGTTTCAAGCGGATGCCGTCTCGCACGCCAACGCGATCGGCTTGATGCAAGTTCTTCCGAAAACGGGGAAGCTCCTTGCCAGGCAGCTCAAGGTCCGCTACACCAAGGACAAACTTTTCGAGCCGGACTACAACATTGAACTTGGCATGGTTTACATCGCGAGCCTGGTGCGCCAGACGGGTGCGCTGGAATATGCGGCCGCTGCTTATAATGCCGGCGAAGACCGCATCGCCGCCTGGAAAGCCGAGCGCAACTACGAGGAGATCCCGGAACTTGTCGAGTCCATTCCGTTCACGGAAACCCGCGAATACGTGCAGGTCGTCTTGCGCAACACGGAAGTCTACCGGATGATTTATGGGCAGCCGAGCGTGGCTACGCAGGTCGCCACCGGCCACGCCCGCTGACGAACTTACCGTATACCGTGATATTTCCTTTTTGGGGACGCAGCGCGCTGCACCTCAGCGGATACGGTTACATCTTACTGAGAAGGTGCAATGACTGCTCCCGACCTCTCGATGGCACAGATCTCGCGCCGCATGCTTTCGGCAAAGGCCGAACAATTCACCGAATCCGTTATCCGGGAAATGACGCGCCTAGCCTTGAAGCACGGCGCCATCAATCTGTCCCAGGGATTTCCGGACTTTGCCGCGCCCGCGGATATCAAGGAAGCCGCGCGCCAAGCCATCGCTGATGACATCAATCAGTACGCCATCACCTGGGGCGCGAAGCCGCTGCGCGACGCCATCGTCGAAAAATTCGAGCGCACCCAGGGCGTCAAGTACGACCCCGAGCGCGAGGTCACCATCTGCTGCGGCTCGACCGAAGCGATGATGTCCGCCATGATGGCGATCACAAATCCCGGCGATGAAATCGTGGTCTTCGAGCCGTTTTACGAGAACTACGGTCCTGATGCGATTTTGAGCGGTGCGACGCCGCGCTTCGTCAAGCTGCGCACTCCCGACTGGTCCTTCGACGAAAAGGAACTCGCGGCCGCCTTTGGCCCGCACACCAAAGCGATCATTCTGAACACGCCGAACAATCCTACCGGCAAAGTTTTCACGCGAGCCGAGCTCGAATTCGTCCGCGATCTCTGCGTCCGCTGGAACGCCTACTGCATCACCGACGAAATTTACGAACATATTCTGTACGACGGCGCCGAACATATCTCCATGGCGCGCATCGACGGCATGCGCGACCGCACCATCGTTATCAACGGCCTGTCGAAAACTTACAGCGTTACGGGGTGGCGCGTGGGCTGGGTGCTGGCTCCGCCGGAACCGACGCAACCGATTCGCAAGGTCCACGATTTTCTGACCGTTGGCGCTGCCGCACCGCTCCAGCAAGCCGGCGCGAGCGCCCTGCACTTTCCACAAAGCTACTACGTCAAGCTCGCCACTTCTTACGCCACCAAGCGCGAAAGGCTGGTGAAAATTCTCACCCGCGCGGGTTTCACGGTGTTCGAACCTCGCGGCGCGTACTACATCATGACGGACATCGCGCGCTTCGCCGATCCCGACCCTGTTCGTTACCAGGCCGATACCAAAGACGTGCGCTTCGCCAAGTTTCTCGTCGAAACCATCGGAGTCGCCGTCGTCCCCGGCTCCAGCTTCTACAACAACGCGCGTGACGGCGCTTCACAGGTCCGTTTCACCTTCTGCAAAAAAGAAGAAACCCTCGCCGCCGCCGAGGAGCGGCTTGCCAAGTTGCGGCCTTAGTTGATTGGTTTGTTGAAAGCGATCTGAGGACAAAATAATTGCACTTCAGAGCAGCGTAAACCGCAGGACAAACAGAATCACCACGTTTATTGCCGGTGAGATCGCGGTTAGTCGATACTTCTCTGTGAAATAGAAAAGAATCGCCACAAGCGCCAGAATGGCTGTCACCGTCGCGCCGACAATGAATGGCTCGATGCGGACGATTGAGAACTTGTCGACGACGAAATACTTCAACCGGAAGAATTCTCCCAAGCAGCGGATCAACGCCGCGAACTGAATACAAATCCCGATCCTTGCCCAGAGTTGCAGACGAGAACGGATGGCTTGGTCCTCCCCCTCAGCTCGAAATTTCGCTCACGTTTGTTGAGATGATAAGTCTATCCTAACGGACCAAGGAGTTGCCTCATGCGAACTTTCTTCATAACCGTCCTTTTCCTCTCCGCGACACCCTTGCTCGCGCAGGACACCGGCCCATCCCGCGCCTTTGACTACGATGCCAAGGCGCCGCTGGATATTCAGGAAGCCGGGGTGGAACATCGCGGGAACGTCGTCATCCACGACATTTCCTACGCGAGTCCGAAGGGCGGCCGCGTTCCGGCATACCTCGTGGTTCCAGAAGGAAAGGGGCCCTTTGCCGCCGTCCTTTGGGGACATTGGTACTGGCAGAATTCTGCTTTTTTCAACCGCAAGGAGTTTTTGGACGAAGCGGTCGCGCTAGCCCATGCCGGTGTAGTTTCCCTGCTCCCGACCGGGCCGGGGGCGCGTGCGGGTCACGTGCAGGACAAAGATCCACTGAACGATCTGCAGGTGACAGAACTGGTGCAAGCTGTCATCGACATGCGCCGTGGCGCCGATCTGCTCCTGGCGCGCAAAGATGTGGATCGCGAGCGGCTCGGTTACGTAGGCCACAGCTATAACGCCACCCTGGGTGGTTTTCTCAGTGGCCTCGACAAGCGATTCAAGGCGTTTGTCTTGATGGCCGGAGGTTTCTCGGATGAGCTGGACTTGAAGACCGAGGAATTCCAGCAATTTCGTAAGAAGATCGGCCCGGAAAGAGTGGACGCGTTCACCGCTAAGTATGCCTGGACCGATCCCGGCAAGTTCGTCTCTCACGCAGCTCCCGCCACCGTGTTCCTCCAATTTGCGAAGCAGGAGAAATTTCTGACCGCAGAGCGCGCACGCCAGTACGCGGCGATCGTGAGCGAACCGAAGCAGTTCAAGCTCTACGACGCCCCGCACGCGCTCAACGCCGAAGCTCGCCGCGACCGCATCGCTTTCCTCTCCGATCAGCTCAAATTGAAACCGCTCGATCCATCATTGATAGCGAGCATCTCCGATTTGCCTCAACCACCCGAACCGGCTCCGTAGTGGGCGATGCATGCTCTGAAATCCTCGAAACCATTTGGACGGCACGAGCAGTTTTTCACTGCCTATTGAATTGGTGACCTTGTGCTAGAATTCGCACCTAAGAATCCACTATGCCGACAAAACTAGATCTCGTTCCGCACGATACTCGCATGGAAGCCAACGGCGATGGCGCCGTGTTCGACATTTCTGCAAGCGCCACGCGCACGTTCTTCTGCCGCCTCACTGTCACGGACCAGATTGAACAAGAATCGCTCGATGTGTCGATTTGGGGTTCCGCTGACGGAGAGACCTGGACGAAGAAGCCGCTCCTCAAGCTGCCGCAGCAGTTCTACCGCGGCACAACCAAGATGATCCTCGATCTCTCTCTCCGTCCGCAGACCAAGTTCATTCGTGCTCGTTGGGATCTGAACCGCTGGGGCCGGGTAGCGCCGACACCCATGTTTGTCGCCGGCCTGGAGCTCGCGGAGATCCCGCCAATGTCCCGCGAGACCCCCACAACACGAATAGCGCTTGCCGCGAAATAATTCGCCGGTCTGGAACTAAGGCGTGCACGGCGGAATCCGCCCCGTTATTTTTGGGATTGATTTTTTGCTTCTAAATTTTATATAAAAGTATACAGTTTCGAGCGGTTCGTGGTTTTTTTAGGGGTAGGAGACTGACGGTCGGTTGCCCTGTGGTGGTTAGCCCCCTACCCCGCGAGTGGTCTTGCCTGTATAGACGACGTGAGCACCCAAATAGTTTCCTGGCTTCATCAAAATAATTTTTGGTCCTTTCAGACCCTATTCACCCATCGGCACTGTATCCAGATACCTCGCCACCGCCGCCTTCCACCGAAACTTTTCCACGATGGCTGCCTGCAACGCCTGCGCCGCGGCCGGCTCACCGTGAGTCAGGTACGTCTGCTTGGGAGGCGCAGGCAGCGCCGTCAGCCAGCGCAATAGCTCGCTCTTCCCTGCGTGTGCGGAGAATTGCCCCATCTCCACTATCTCCGCGCACACCGGCACGACCTGCCCGTAAAGAGTCAGCGATTTCGCGCCCTCTTGCAGTGCTCTCCCGCGCGTGCCCTCGGCCTGGAATCCCGCCAGGATGACTGCATTGCGCGCATCCGGCAGCCGCTGCACGAGGTGATGCAACACGCGGCCGCCGCTCACCATCCCGCTCGCCGAGATAATGATGCAAGGCGTTTTGACCTTATTGATGGCCTTGGATTCCTCCGCCGAGCGCGTCAAGTGGAATTCATGCACGTTCAGAGGATCGCCTTTCCCGTCGCTGCCTTCTTGCCGCACATACTCCAGGTCGTGATCCTCTTTGTGCTTCAAGTACAAATCCGTCGCGCTCAACGCCATCGGGCTGTCCACATACACCGGCAGGCGAGGAATGCGCTGCTGGTCCTCCAGTTGCCGCAGGTAATACATGAATGTTTGCGTCCGCCCGATGGCGAACGACGGAATCACAATCGACCCGCCGCGTTTCACCACGCGGTTCACGATTTGTGCCAGCAATTCCGCGGGGTCGCCGTCCGGATGTTCGCGGTCGCCATAGGTTGATTCGCAAATCAGCACATCCGCTTTCGATGGCGGCGTGGTCGGGTCCTTCAAAATCGCCTGGTTGTATCGCCCGATATCCCCGGAGAACACCACGACGGTCTTCTTGCCGCCCTCGGTGATGGTTAATTCCAGGCTCGAAGACCCAAGAATGTGCCCCGCATCATACGACGCCACGTGAAACTCCGGGCTGACATCAAATCCGCCGCTTCGCGGCATGCTCTTGATCAGCTTCAGAGTGGGATCGACGTCTTCCGTGGTGTACAGCGGCTGCGGATCCGGGTGACGGCTGTATTTCTTGAATCGCGCGTGCTCCGTCTCTTCTTCCTGCAAGTGCGCTGAATCCTTCAGCAGAATCTCGGTCAGTTCGATCGTCGCCGGATTTGCGAAGATTGGGCCGCGGTAACCGCCCTTCACCAGCACCGGCAGCCAGCCCGTGTGGTCGAGGTGCGCATGCGTGAGCACGGCGTAGTCGATCATCTTCGGGTCCACCGGCAGGGGATTCCAGTTGCGGTCTTTCAGTTCGTTCGGGCCCTGAAAGATCCCGCAATCCACCAGCAGCCGCTTGCCCGCCGCTTCGACCAGGTATTTCGAGCCGGTAACGCACCCCGCGGCGCCCAGAAAAGTGAGTTTTGCCATAGGCCCGTATTCTAAACGAACAAGCTGCTTACACAACTCGTTTCCAAGCGATCCGTCACCGCGCTGCGCAAGCCTATGACAAGTTCCAAGAGTGCGGCGCCAAGGCCGCCTTGCGCTTTTTTGCGACTGATTAAGCGGCGGTTGTGGATGCGGGCCCTTGGCCAGGAATCATGTGACCACCGTCACATGGTCTCCCTACGGCCGTCACAGCCTTATGTCTGCGGGGTTGCTAGTGTTAGCAGGAAATGGCGGGACAACCATCACAGCTTCTCGAACTCTCATTTCCCAAGACGATTCATCCCGCGCCGTCGCCATCTGCCAGGACGAAGAAGAAGCTCAAGCGCCGCCTCGATCGTGACTACTCACAATTGGTACGCCGGAGCTATCAAGCTGCCTTCCTTCTTCTGAATGTCTGGTTAGGCGGTGCTTTCTATTCCTGGGTTCGCGGGCTCGAAACCGGCGCATCCTCTGCAGATATCGCTCCGCCACCCGGCATCGAAGGCTGGCTGCCCATTGCCGGTCTCATGAATCTGAAATACTTCTTGCTGACGGGCCTGGTTCCCTCGATTCATCCTGCCGCGATGTTTCTCCTCGTGACTTTTCTTGCCATGTCGTTTCTTTTTCGCAAGGCATTCTGCAGTTGGCTCTGTCCGGTGGGCACCCTTTCTGAATACTTGGGCCTGCTTGGCCAGAAAATCCTTGGCCGCAATTTCCGCATCTGGCGCTGGATCGATATTCCCCTCCGGGGATTGAAATACTTTTTGCTGGGATTTTTTGCGTGGGCCATCTCGTCCATGTCCGCCGCCGCAATTGCCAACTTCATGCACAGCGACTACGGCCTGGTCGCGAGCGTAAAGATGCTGAACTTCTTTCGCCATCTGGGGGAAACCGGCTTGATCGTTGTCGGCATCCTGGTGCTCGCTTCCGTCTTGGTACAGAATTTTTGGTGCCGCTACCTTTGCCCTTACGGCGCTTTGCTGGGATTTGCTTCCTTACTGAGCCCCGTGCGCATTCGCCGCGAGCCCGAGCCGTGCATCGATTGTGGCAAATGCGCTAAAGTATGCCCCTCCAGCTTGCCCGTCGACAAGTTGGTGACCATCAAGTCCGCCGAGTGCACGGGATGCCTGGAATGCGTGGCCATCTGTCCCGCAGAAGGCGCGTTGCACCTTGCCTTGCCGCAGTTCTCCAATCCTCCAAAACGAATCCCGTCGTGGGCCATGGCCGCGGGGATTGCCGTTCTCTTCTTTGGAGTCGTCGGTTATGCCAAGGCCGTT
>JBGQDD010000184.1:0-6716 GCA_041495665.1 Candidatus Acidiferrum sp. | reverse complement strand
GGGGTCGTATCCTCATTTCGAACGATGTACGTTTTCTTCTCGCGCTCCTCGCTCGTGGTGGTCATCGTGCCGCGATAAATCCACACCCTCCTCACCCGCTCCTGGGCGCTTTCCAGTTTGGCGTTTACCAGCAAGCCCAGGTCGGTCGCATAGGAGAGCAATCTCCGCTCGCCCGGCTTGATGGCCTCGACGAGACCCTCGCCCGCGAACGTATTGCTGTCCAGAACGCTGAAGCTTCCTCCGTCCAGCGTCAGCGAACTTGCATTGTTCACCCACAACGCGCGCAGCGGCCGCGCGACTCCCAGCGATTCACTCCACAACGAAACTTTTTCCGCCGCGATGTCTGTCTGCAGGATCGGCACTAGTGCGGACTGGTTCTTCCGAATCGTCGCGCGTTCCTTCAGCTTGTACTCAAAGAGGTCGCCCAACGCATTCCCCTCCGCAACAGGTTCATTCTCTTCCCGCGCTTCTTCCACTTTCGCCTCGTCCACGCTGACCGCGCGTGGAGGTGGCGGTGGAGTTGGCGCTCTACCCATGCCGCCGATAACTCCACCGAGAACGCCACCCATCGATCCACCGGCAACTCCTCCCGGTACGCCGCCGACCATACGAGGCCCAAGCAGAGAGGTGCTTGTCTCCAAAGTTGCCGCGTGAGTCTGCGGCGTCAACTGCACACTTTCTGGGAGTGGCACAACCGGCCGCCTCCCGTAATAAGGCTGCGAAAGCTGTTGGATAAACGAATGCGGGGCTCCAGCCACGAGCGACAATTCCACGTCGTTCCAATCTTCACCAATTGTGTTATCCACGATCGCCCAGCTTTGCAGCAGCGGCTTCTTCTCCGCTTTTGAGGACAATACAAGCCGGTACGTCGTTTTCCAGATCGGCACTTCGCTGATGTAGCTCACATACAAGTTGCGTTCACCCGTGCCTGTCGTCGAAATCGTCATGCGCCGTAAATCCTGGTCGCGCGAAGAAGCGATCAGGCCAAGGTAGCGCCCCACTTCCACCTGTAAATCCTTTTCGGCGATTCGAACGCTGGTGGCCGGAGTTACCTCCGCTGTGCGTACTTCACCGCTGTCACTCACCAAGGAAATCTCCGTCCACTCGGTCGTTCCCTTGTCTTTCTCGCGCGATTTCTGCTCGACGCTCAGCAGCTTTCCGGCCATCGCCGCGCCGTTGCCGCTGCGCACTTCCAGCCTTGCCCCGCGCAATGCGCTGAGAAAATCCGCCATCGTCGGATTTTCTCCCAGCGTCAGTCGCAGCGTGGCTAGCCTCCGAGCCAGCGGCGCTTCTGAATTGTAATCAACGCCGGATATTTTTCCGCCGGACAGATCGAGGACTGTCAGTGACTTCAGCACGTCATTCAATTGCGCGCTCGTGAAGTCCACATGCACATCCTGACTGCCACGCACGCGTCCCAGATGTTCGAAATATCCCACGCCATTTTTGTAGAGCACCACGCGCCGCACCGGCAGCTTCGCCACTGACGGGTTCGCGCTTTCGCGTGCTTCACTGGCAACCTCCGCCTTTTTAGCCTTTGATGCCGAAGTTGCTTTTTCTTGCGCTGGAATTGAATTGCAAAAAAATAAAAAGAGACACAGTGCTTGAATGAGTGTTTTCATTTTGCACCCCCGCCGATGCGCAATGCTGGCCTGCCCATCGACATGCGAATTGCATCACCCGCGTTGTCCGACGTGCGGAATTCCCTCTTCAAAAACAATTCATCTGTGGCCGTTACTCCCTGCGTGCTCGTGCAGATGCGTTGCCTTCTATGGAATACTTAGACACCAATTCAAGTCCGGGAGTTCCGATGCCACGCTACCTCACCCAGCACACACTCGCTTGCCTGACGCGCCAGGGAGCCGAAGCACTTGCGCAGCGCATGCAGGCTGGAGGGCTCGCTCACGCGGAACGCGTCCTGGTCAACATGCTCGAAGGAAGAATGTTCGTGGAGTTCCGCGCCGATTCCCGCGAAAATCTCGAGGCTTGGCTGAAAACCGAAGGAATGCATTTCGATTTTCTCGTCCGCATCGAATGGGAAATGCAGGGCGATGAATTGCAAATCGCCGATTAGAGTGTGCACGAGCCTGGTCTCCCGTTCGATGACCGTCAGCGGAGTTAGCCTAGTTTCGATTGCGTGCGGGCGTTGGTGCATGAGAGCCCCAAATTCTCGCGTGCTGAAATGACCGGAATCGCCACGCGGAGTCCCACAAGCGGTCACTCTTTTTTCTGAATCCTGCCGGGGCTGTGACAGTTAGTTCTTTGTTTTCTGTGGCTTACACACAGCTTCGTGGTGGCGATTGGCCTGCCATTCTTTACCGCACCATGTGCAGCACCTCAATATGCTTTGATGGCGCGACCCGCTCCGCATTGCTCGTGCAGGCGCGAAAGGGCGACCGCGAATCGCTGGCCAAGCTGATCCTGCCGTACGCGCCTGGGATGTACTTGGGGGCGCTGCGGCTGACGCGCAATCCCGCGGACGCCGAAGACGTGCGCCAGGATGTGTTCCTGAAGGCGATGACGCGGCTGGAACAATTTGCAGGCACGCCGGGGGAAAACCGGGACAACCTGCACGCATGGGTTTCGCGCATCGCGGCGAATTCATCGATCGACGTGATCCGCAAGCGGCGCGACGGGAGACTCCTCTCGCTCGAAGAGCCGAATGGCGCGGGCGAGGAAACGCTGGGAAGCAACGTTACGGCGCGCGAAGACAATCCCGAAGAACGCTTCGCGCGGCGCGAAATGCGCAAGTTGGTGGCGGACGCGATCACGCAGCTTGCTCCGGAAATGCGACAAGTCTGCCTGCTGCGCGACGTTTTGCAGTACTCGACGCAGGAAGTTGCCGAGCGCGTGGGAATTTCGGCGATGGCGGTGCGGCTGCGGCTCTTCCGAGCGCACCGGAGACTCCGGGAAAAGCTGAGCATGGCACTGCAGCCCGCGAAGCAGCGGCAAGCGCGCGCGGCGGCGGCGGTGCAGAGTGCGCGTCGCGGTGAGGAACGCAAATGCGATCAGAGAGTTCCACTCGGCGTATTTGCGGAGTGCGCGTGCGGGGATTGAAAAGAGAGTGGGTAGTGGTTAGTTGGCAGTAGTGTCCGGTTAAAAGGTGAACATTTGCAATTGGTTAGCGACATCGGGCACCTCGGGTTGCGCAGCGGTTTGCGTAAGTACTTGAATCAAGGAGATTTTCTCGAACAAGGCGACGCTCAAACTTTGCAGCATCGCATGGAGTCCAAATCCAGTCCCAGACGCTTGCGCACAATGGCCACCAGCACATAAACGGCGATGGCCGTCCAGATTTGCGTCTTCACGGCGTTCTCGGAGAGTCCGTAGAACGCTTTGATGCGCAGGTGCTGTTTGATCCGTTTGAAGAACAGCTCGACTTGCCAGCGGCACTTGTACAGCCGCGGAGTGGTGAGTGCGGACAAGGAACAATTGTTGGTGAGAAAATCAGCTGGCGATCGGTCTCCCGGTCACAGTAGCGGATGCGGCGCAAATCATCGCGGCTGTCATCCTTCGCGTCCCGTTTCCGATCGGGACGCGAAGGATCTCAACTCATAGAGTTAGAACGAAAACCCAATGGGCTGGAATTCGCATTCGGTTGGAGTGTTCGATTGTAAGCTTGAAAAAATGTTTAGGTGGGAATAAAAAGGGCGGCCACACGGGCCGCCCCATCTCAAAACGGTAGGAAACCTTTGTGCGCCTCGGCGCTACTTCTTGTCTTCGACAGGCTTGTCTGCGGGTGGGGGAGCAGGCGCCTGTGCCGGCGGCGCCGGTGTTTGCGAAGTGCCCGCCATGCCGTCCTTGAAGCTGCGGATGCCCTCGCCAAATCCCTTCATGATTTCCGGGATGCGCTTGCCGCCAAAGAAAATCAGGATAACGGCCAGAACCACAAGCCAATGAAAAATACTAAATTCACCCATGAAACGCCTCCACGCACCCCACTTGGCGGCGCGCTATTTAAACCCTAGCGCAGGTAGCCCTGCGCGGCAAGTCTCTGCCACTTCTTGCACCTACAGGATAACACGCTCTTCCCCCACGCGGCGCGTCACTCTCTCGCGGTCGAGATATTCGAGCAGGGGGATGGCGTACTTCCGGGTGATTCCCGTCAGTTCCTTGAATGCGGGCACGGAAAGCCGGTCGCCCTTTGCCTTTTTGTAAGCGGAAAGCTGCTCCTTCAATTGAGCCAGCGCCTGACGGTGAAAAATCAGCTCCGGCGAGACGCGCACCAGGTTTTTCTCCCTCAAGAGAATCTGCAAGAGTTTCTCGGCGCGCTTGGATTCGACGGCAAGTTTCGCTAGCACCTCTTTCACCGATGGCACCGCCAGACTCGCGGAAGCAAACGTTGCTTCGATCTGTTCCTTGGCCTTGGCTTCTTCGGGGAGCAGGGCAATTTCAGATCCTGCTTTCTTTACCAATTCTCCCTGAGCGTCGAGCTTCTTCTGCGCGGCCAATTCCTCCAACACGGCGCGGAAAGTCTCGCTCCGTACGCGCTTTCCCAGGCTTGCGCGCAAATCCTCGCGCGCGATTCCCGGCAGCAAGGGGTTTTCCTTCTGAAATCTTTCGACTTTTTCGATAATTTTCTTGCGCACTTCTTCAAATAATTTCCCGGAGACCAGCACTAGCGGTTCGGCCGATACCGTTCTTACGCGTCCCGTTCCGTGAAGTTTTTCCAGCGCCCCGTGAACTTCTTTTTCCGTCCAGCCCGTTCGCGCCACAATTTCTTCGTACCCAAGTCCCAGTAGCGCGCGCTCCGTCATCGCCGCCAGGGTTTCCGCGCCGTTCTGCCACTCGAGCGTTTGAAGAAACACCGCGCGTCCCGTATCCCGCAGCATCGGCCGCCGCGCCAGCGGGTCCAGGACCGCGCCTCCGCCAATCGTCACCACCGGCGAAAACTGCCGCACGATAAATCGATCGCCCGGCAACACCAGCAATTCATCTTGCAATTTCAAGTTCGCAAGCGCGCTCCCGCCGGGAGGCACTTCTTTGTCACCGTGAAAAAATACTTCGGCGATGGTTTCCGCCGTTCCTGCGTGAAAGTGCACGCGCGCGCCTTGCTTCATTTTTCTGGCGGAGGGCAGCAACTCCAGTCGGACATCGATGCGGCGCGTCTTGCGAAATTTTCCCGGCGACGCCAGCACCATGCCGCGCTTCAGCGCGGTGTGCTCGATTCCAGCGAGGTTCACCGCGGTGCGCTGTCCCGGCGTGGCGCGTTCCACGGCCTTCCCGCCGGACTGCACGCCGCGCACGCGCAGCCGCTCGCCGCGCGGAAATAATTCCACTTCATCGCCCGGGCCAACGCTTCCGGAAATCAGCGTCCCTGTCACCACCGAACCAAATCCTTTCATCGCAAACGCGCGATCGATCGGCAGCCGGAAATATCGCGCTGCATCCTTCGCGGACGCGTTCGCCGCTGCTTCGATCAAGGCTTTTTTCAGCTCGCCGAGTCCGGCTCCTGTTTTCGCGCTCACAGGCACAATCGGCGCGCGTTCAAGGAACGATCCTCGCAGGAATTCTTCCGTTTCCATCCGGACCAGTTCCATTGTGTCGCTGTCCACCATATCGCTCTTCGTCAGCGCCACCACTCCGCGCTTTACTCCCAGCAAACGGCAAATATCGAAATGCTCGCGCGTCTGCGGCTTGATGGACTCGTCCGCCGCAATCACCAAGAGCAGCACATCGATTCCCGCCGCGCCCGCCAGCATGTTGCTGATAAATCGCTCGTGTCCGGGCACATCTACAAAACCGAAGCGCACGCCATTTTCTTCCAGGAATGCAAAACCCAAATCGATGGTGATCCCGCGGCGCTTTTCTTCGGCGAGACGATCCGGGTGCGTGCCGGTCAGCGCTTCGACCAGCGTTGATTTGCCGTGGTCGATGTGCCCGGCTGTGCCAACAATTACGCTCTTCGTTGAAGTAGACATGAATGAAGGTGTGCGCTGCTTCGCGCCGCTTTGGATGCTACTGGAGGAAAGAATCGGGGGTCAAACTTCGGAAACTACTTTGCGGCGGCGATTTCTTCGACGATGGCCTGCGCCGCTGCTCGCGGATCGGCCGCGGCAATGATCGGCCTGCCAACTACCAAGAAATCGGCGCCGGCGCGAATCGCTTCTGTAGGTGTAGCTTTCCGGGATTGGTCTTCTGATTTGGATTCCACCGCTGAATCTTTCGGGCGAACGCCGGGCGTCACGATCAGGAAATCGCGGCCGCAAGCCTTGCGAATTGCCTTGGCCTCCTGCACCGAAGCGACGACACCATCGACGCCGGCTGCTTTTGCAAGTTGCGCCAGTTTCACGACGCGGAGTTTGGGAGCGCCACCGATCCCCACTTCCTTCATGGTCTTCTGATCCATGCTCGTCAGGATAGTCACCGCCAAGAGGCGAGGCCGGTCAGCTCCCATCGGAACGCCAGCGCTAATGGCCTGCACCGCGGCCTCCAGCATGGCCTTGCCGCCGAGCGCGTGCACGTTGACGAGCTGCACTCCCGTCATGGCCGCCGAGGAAAGCACGGCGCCGGCAACGGTGTTGGGAATGTCATGGAATTTCAGATCGAGAAAAATGCCAGGGCCGAGCGCTGCTACTTCTTTGACGGCAGCGGGGCCTGCGGCGGTAAAGAGCTGGTTGCCGATCTTGAACATGCCCACAAGATCGGCAACCTGCTTTGCGAATTTTACCGCGGTGGATAGCGAATCAAAATCGAGAGCGACGATCAGGCTGCTG
>JBGQDD010000183.1:0-6722 GCA_041495665.1 Candidatus Acidiferrum sp. | reverse complement strand
GTCAGGCCTGTGAGTTCCACGCGGCCTTTCTTGGTGAACAGCTTTTTCTTCCGGCACAAGCCCTGGCTCATCGCGAGAAAATGGAGCTGGTTACCTAACATGGTACGCAAACACACCAGCTTGTGACGATGCCACAATAACTGCCGGAGGTCGCGTTCGGCCGGTGTGGGAACCCAGATCTTGGGGAAGCGTTTCGCGAGCAGCAAATCGAGAATGAGCCGGGCATCGCGCTCATCGGTCTTCTGCTTGCGCACTTCACTGGCGCGAATCCTCGCGGAGTCTCCGATCCACAGTTGGTGACCGAGTTCCGCAAGCAAACGCTCGAACCAGTGAATCGGACCGGTGGCTTCGATTCCCACGAGGACTGCTTCGTGCGAACTCTGCAAGTTCCGGTAGAACGCGTGGGCCTCGCCGCTCTCGTGATCCAGTCGCCGCTCGAGGAGCAGCTCGGCGGTTCCTTCCCTGGCCATGGCAATCTGCTGATAGCGTGTATGAAAATCACATCCTATAATCAACATTGCTCGGCTCCTTTTCCCGAGCCTTGGTCGTCGAACAGCTGCCAAGTCTACTCGGCAGAAGGAGCCGACGCCGTCATCCAATCAGGCGGTCCAGAGGATTACAGGGTTTATCGACGATAACGGGATGGGTATGATACGGCTTCGGAACAGTGGGCTTCGCAAAGTCGAGGAACTCTTTGCGAAGGCAACCAAGAAAGCGACCAAGTAGTGAGACCAGCTCGCCGCGACGGTACTGGGGCATCAGTTGGATGACTTTCAGGAAAAGGCGGATGGCCAACGCATGGAACTCATAGACGATCCCTGAGGAGTTGTTCGACGTCGCGACGGCCGTGAAGAATGGAGACAATTTGCAGAGGCGTTGTTTCGGGCCGGTAGACGATCAGGTACGAGTAAACTGGGAAGAACTTCACCGCTTCATCCGTCAAATTCTTGCGCCAGTGTCCGGCACCGGGGTTCGCCGCCAGAAAAACGATCTTGTCCCGAATGACGGACTCGACGCGGTCCGCGATTTCAACGCTGCTTTGTTTCTTGATGTAGCGCCAGATCTGGACTAGATCGAGCGCGGCTTCCGGCGCAAGAACGTAGCGCCGTGTCATTCAGGCTTGGCTTTCAGGTCCGCTAGGTGGGCATCGAGGTGGTCTTCGGGGATTCCTTGGCCGCGGTCGAGTTGATCGATGCCGCGCCGAATCTTTGCACTGATCGTTTCCCGGTTCTCCGAAAGCCAGCGGTCCTGTTCCTCCTGAGTTTCGAGCAAGCGGAGCAGCACTTCCTCCACGCTGGCGGAGCCGGTGGCCTGGAGCTGCTTTTGGATTCTGGCTTCCAGAGCCGCATCACGGATTTCGATGTTCATGGCTGGTTCCTTGTGCGTCGGTGGGTATGCTCTTCCTCACATCGTAGCCGACAGGCCAAGAGCGTCAATAGGAAGCAGTTTATCATGAACCAAAGTGGAGTGGGTGCTCATGAGGCGCACCAGGGTGCATGCGGCGGATCGCCCGTTCGTGGGTGCCCATGCGCGGGGTTGGCGTATGAGAGTACTGACTTTTCCGCGATCTTCTCGCCCTCGTTCTTCGCTTACGATTTTCCACTTTCTTGCCCCGGATCCGCATTCCTGAATTTCAACCTTCAATCTTGTAACCTGCAAATTCTTAAACGTTTCACTACTCCATTCGAATAATAGATATATTATTACTTGACGCGCTGTCTCGATCCGTGGTACCCTGTTCTTTGAATCTGACGCTACATCCCGCCCCTCGCCTCGCCTTCGGCAATCGTCCAGCCGTCACATTCAAGCGTGGAACTTATTTAGAATCAACACCTATAGAAGTTTTCATTCTAAACAACATAAAACTCTTTAGAATGAACAGTCACAAAAAATGAGGGCGAGGCCACATTTTGCACAATTTTGGTGCATCGTAAGTCCCTTTAGAATGAACACTTATGAAAAACATAGGGGGCTGGGGGGGTAGAATCAGCGCGGTTTTCGTTGTCAGCACTTGGTATTAGGCAAGAAAGGAACTGAGGGGTTGGGCGAGTTGAAAGTCGAGGAAAAAACGCAAGCGAAGATTCGAGTGGGGACAAGCGCGTTTACGGCGGACGGTTGGGAAGGAAGTTTCTACCCGAAAGGGCTGGCGCCGCGGGAGCAGCTTTCTTACTACGCGACACAGTTTGATACCGTCGAGCTAGACAATACCTTTTACCGGACGCCGGCGCTCTCCACGGTGCAGGGTTGGAATGCGAAGACTCCGCCGGGTTTCGTTTTTGCGGCGAAGGTGCCGCAGGTCATTACGCATGAAAAGGTTCTGGTGGATTGCGACGAGGATCTGAGCCACTTCCTGAAGACCATGGAGGCACTGGGCGAAAAGCTGGGGCCGGTGCTCTTTCAATTCGGGTACTTCAACAAAGCCAAATTCAAGAGTGGCGCGGAATTCCTGGCGCTCTTGAAGCCGTTCTTGAAGCGGCTGCCGAAGGGTTTTTCGTTTGCGGTAGAGATCCGGAATAAGACTTGGCTGGACGCGCGCTTCGCCGATTTGCTGCGCGAGCACGGCGTGGCGCTGGCGCTGATTGACCAGGCGTGGGTGCCGCGACCGTGGGAGATAAAGGAAAAGTTTGACCTGATTACCACCGACTGGACGTACGTGCGATGGCTGGGAGACCGCAAGGGCATCGAGGAGCGGACCAAGACGTGGGACAAGACGATTCTTGACCGCGAGGCGGAGATCGCGGAGTGGGTGCAGATACTGAAGCGAGTGGTGGCGCGGGGCATTAAGGCGTTTGCTTACGCGAACAATCACTACGCCGGGCACGGGCCGGCGACGGTGAAATTATTTTGGGAGACTTGGAACAAGCAGTTGAGGCCGTAGGGAAACGATATGACGAACGAAGGGATGGTCGGAGAGAACCAAGATGCAAAGTCAAAGTTCCCCAGCCCTACAATTCAAAGCTCGGGCATCCGACGTATTCTTTTCGATTCAATGGCCTCGGCCGCGGCAAGTTTACGGTCCAGGTGTGGTTCCGTGCGCAGGCCACCGGAATGCAACAAACAGCGCTGGCCACGAGGGACGCCGCACGTTGGACAGGGGACGGAGGTAAGCTGTTCTGGCGTCACGTCGCGCATTCTCACCCTCATAGGATAGCAGAAGACAAGCAACAATACTGTCCGGTTCGGAACACTTCGAAGATTATCCTTGGGAAACTTTCGATCTTGCCAACTGGCTGCCGGAAGCAGGGCTCCCGAACTCCAGAGGGCTAACTCTGGGGACGCTTCAAGAGGCCCTGGACGTCGAGCCAGTCGCGGAAGCGGTCGGTCCAGGTGCCTGCGGGCAGACTGATTTTTCGCGTGCCGAATCCGTGGCCGCCCGCGGAATAGATGTGCATCTCGGCGGGGATGGCCAGTTTCTTCCAAGCGGCATACAGACGGATGGAATGGTCTAGCGGCGGCACGAGCTTGTCGTCATCGGCGTGTACGAGGAAAAGTGGAGGCGCGTCCGCGGGGGCGGTGACGTCATCGGGCGTACCGGGGTATATGGGTGCGGCGAAATTCGGCCGGCTGTCCGCATCGTGATGAAGCGCGACGGAGGCGGCGACGTAGCCGCCGGCGGAGAAACCAAGGATCCCGATGCGATCCTTGGAGACGCCCCACTCCGAGGCGTGCGCGCGAACGAGGCGTACGGCCTGCTGACCGTCGGCGATGGCGAGTGGAATGACGATTTTTCGGCGCTCCGCCATTATGGTGGGATCGCTTGCACCACTGTCGCCGGTGCGCATGACGCGGTACTTGAGAATGAACGCGGCCACGCCGATGGAATTCAGCCAGCGCGCGAGATCGGTCCCTTCATGGCTAACCCAGAGTTCGCGAAAACCACCGCCGGGACAAATGATCACCGCCGTGCCGGTGGCCAAAGAGGGATCGGGAATATACGCGGTGAGAGTCGGACGAGTCACATTGGTGATGGGGTGTGAGGCGTCCTGCGGCACGCCTTCTTCGTAATTCCAGCTCTCCGAGCCAGGCGCGGCGCCGGGCCAGAGCGGGATCACCTTTGGTTCCGACGCAAATACCGGAACGGACAATAGAATCAGGAAAAGCAATTTTCGAATCATAGTGGGCGGGAGTCTAACACGCTCGGCGCTCGAAGCGGAGGGGCATGGCTTGACCAAACACCGGCGAAGCGATCATCGCCCGGAAAATAGGTGTCAATGTAAAATTGGCTCAAAAGCGGTGCGAAAATCGCTCGACAGAAGAACGGCTCTCGCATTATTGTGGGCAGTTGTAAGACCGCGCAGGCAGACCTTCACAGATCAACGGAGAATCCCAACCACCATGGCCAGGCCGCTAGAACTCGAATTCGTACTCGTGTCCAGCGACTATGCAACGATGAACGCGGTATCGGGAGGCGTAAAAAAGTATGGCGCCAAATTCATTTTGGTTCCCACAGCGGAAGCCGCGCGTGACTGCCTGAAGCGGCGAAAGATTGACGGCGTCTTCGTGGACCTGGACGTTCCGGGGGCGCTGGGGGTGATAGAAGCGGTCCGCAAAGGGACGTCCAACAATAAGGTGGTGATCTTTGCGTGCGTCGCGGACGCGAAAGAAAACACACTCACTTTAAGTGCGGGGGCGAATTTTCTTCTGCGCAAGCCTCTGAACGAGGATGGCGTCGCGCTGCACATCACGATTGCAAAAGAGTTGCTGGAGCGCGAGCGGCGGCGTTACTTCCGGCATGCCGTGAATCTCCCGGTGGTCTTGAAGGATGGGGAAGTGGAACAACATGCCCGAATGACTGACCTGAGCGAAGGAGGGATGGCGGTGCGCACCGCGAAAGCGCTGAGGCATGCCTCGGTCATCGATTTCGAGTTTGACTTGTCGATGGGAGCAAGCGTTAGCGGGAAGGGGCAGGTGGCGTGGATGAACACGGAAGGATTGGCGGGAATCATCCTGCAGTCTTTTCGTGGAATGGGGCGGGAGCATCTTGAGGCGTGGCTGACGGTGCAGGAGCAACTTGGTCTCAAGAAGAAGATGCCGGAGGGGTGAGTAGAAACGAGCGCGAAAAATGAGAACGATTTGCCGGCGCAAGAACGGCGGAAGCTGCGACCGCTGAACTCCACTCATGAGATAGCTTCTAGTACGCAACTGGGTGGTGGTGTAGAATCCGCCCCTCAGCGTGAGCTTGTCCCGAGGGCGATGAGGAAATGAGGGGTAGTGTGCAACTCATTGTTTACTCCGACAGGAAATTACCGTTCTGACCTTCAGCGCGGACCTCACCAATGACCGAGTCACTTCGCTTTCGAATGTATCCCAGGAAGCAGTTGGATATCCGATGGACGGACCTTGCGCACGCAGCGCTCTACTGTGCTTTCCCCAGAAGTCTTCGCGCTAAAGAAGCGGAAGTCGAAGGAATGTTTGCGCCGACTTTCCCGGTGCTCTCGGCGTTTACGGTCCGGACGGGATTCGACCTGTGTCTAGGGGCACTTGGGTTACCGGCGGGCAGCGAGATTTTGATGTCGGCGCTGACGATCAAAGAGATGGTGAATATCGCGAAGCACCGCGGACTCGTTCCGATTCCGCTGGACATAGAAAGCGGGACCCTGGCTCCTGAGATTTCAACGATTGAGGCCGCGATTACGGAGCGGACGCGGGCGATTGTGATTGCGCACCTCTTTGGCACGCGTACGCCGATGGGACCAGTGATCGAGCTGGCGAAAAAGTATGGAATCGTGGTGATCGAAGACTGCGCGCAGGCATTTACCGGGCCGGAGTACACGGGCCATCCGGAGACGGATGTGGCGATGTTCAGCTTTGGCTCGATCAAGACGATGACGGCACTGGGTGGGGCTCTGCTACGAGTAAAAGATGCGGAGCTCCTGCGGAAGATGCGCGTCATCCAGAGGACGCATCCGGCTCAGACGCGGAAACAGTTTGCGGGCACGCTTTTGACGCATGCGGTCCTCAAGCTATTTACATTGCCGTTGCTGTTCGGATTGTTCTATCGCGTGTGCGGGCTATTGGGAGCGGATTTTGAAGACGTGATCGCCAAGGTGCGGGGATTGGATGAGGAAGATTGGCTGAAGGAAATCCAGTGGCAATGTTCGTACCCGCTTTTGGCGCTGCTGGCGCACCGATTGCGGACGTTCGACGCCGCCAAGTTGAATGAGCGAACTCGCGTGGGAGAGGAATTTGCGAAATCGCTGCCGCGCGAAATACGGTACCCGGGGGATCGCGCGGCGTTTCACAGCTTTTGGGTTTTCCCGATTCTGACGGAAGCACGGGAACGATTCATGGCGGAACTTCACGGACGCGGATTCGATGGAACCGCGTCCGGGTCAGCGCTCTCGGTGATCGAGCCGCCGGCGTGGCGGGAGAATTTGGAGCCTTCAAAAACGCGCGAAGCTTATCGAAAATTACTCTACCTGCCGGTGTATCCAAATGTTCCTGCACGAGAACGTAAGCGGCTAAGCAAGGCCATTTCAGAGATTCTCGAAGGTTCCCCTCATCTGCATGTCACCGACGCGCGGCGCGTTTATGCGGCGGTTGCGCGCACCATTGAAACGCCGAGAAGCGTTGAGGACATTCGAAACGTTTTGCAGCGCGCGAACCGAGAGAATGTGCCGGTGTGCATGATGGGAACCGGGCATAACCTGGGCGGGCACGCCTTTGTGAATGGGGCGATGGTTCTGGACATGAGGCAGTTCAACCGCGTGTGCTCCGTGGAT
>JBGQDD010000182.1:0-6734 GCA_041495665.1 Candidatus Acidiferrum sp. | reverse complement strand
CGCGGCGCGGTCATCGAAGGGCTAAGCTCCGTGATGTCCTACGAAATCACCATCGACCGTGGCCGCGCCGTCCAAAGCAACTTCCACGAATACACGCCCATCCGCATGCCGCAGGGCACCCCCGAAATTGAAGTCCATTTCCTGAAGACAGACAACTCGCCCACCGGCCTCGGCGAACCCGCCCTCCCACCGGTACTTCCGGCCGTCTGCAACGCCATCTTCGCCGCCACCGGCAAACGCATCCGCTCCCTCCCGCTCTCCAAACACGGCTTCTCCTGGGCCTAGTTTTTCCTGGTTTTGTAGGGCCAGCCTTCTGAGGCTGGCCGCCGCTTTATGTTTCCTGTCGATGGGGCAGTGCTAAGTCTTGTCGGCGCAAAGTTCCAATTAATTGCTACTCGTACCGCAGCGCCACCAGCGGGTCCACGCTCGCTGCTCGCCGCGCAGGCAGCCAGCACGCCACGATCCCGGTGATCAACAGCACCGCGGGCACGCACACCAGCGTCCACGGATCGTACGCCGACACTCCCCACAGTTGCGTGGCGATCACTCTCCCCAGCGCCACGCTTACGATCAACCCAATTCCCACGCCAATCCCCACCAGCCGCAGTCCCATTCGAATCACCATTCCCTGCACATCCGATCCGCTCGCCCCCAGCGCCATTCGAATCCCAATCTCCTGCGTTCTCCGCACCGTGGTGTACGCCAGCACGCTATAAACGCCTATCGTCACGAGCACCAGCCCGATCGCGCCAAATATCGTCATCAGAAAAAATCCAAATCGCGGCCCCGCGAACGAAAACTGGCTGATGTAGCCTTCCAGCGTTCCGGTGAGCGTTACCGCCACGTTGGCATCCGTGGCCCAGATTTCATGTTGCACCGCGTTCATCATCGTCAGCGGTTCTCTCGCCGTCCGCACCAGAATTCCTCGGAACGCCGAACCCGTCACCGTATACGGCACCCAGATCTCCGGCAGCACCGGATCTTGCAAGCCCTGGTTCTTCGCATCCGCCACCAGCCCGATTATTTCAAACACCGGCTCTTTCACTGCATCTTCGAACTCCGCCAGTTGCGCGATTCTTACCTGCCTCCCGATCGCATTCTCATTCCCCAGATATTTCTTCGCAAACGTCTGATTCACCACCGCCAGCTTCCGCGCTCCATTCACTTCCGCTTCCGTAAAACTCCTTCCGTACAAGAATTGAATTTTCACCACTCCAAAATATCCCTCGCTGCACAATTGAAACAGTGCGTTCCATTTTTCCTCGTGCGTCTTCCCCGGAATCTCGATGTCGCTCCGGATTCCTCCATACGGCGGCAGCGTGCTCGTTTCCGTCGCTTCCACCACGCCCGGCAGCGCTTTCAGCCGCTGCAGCAGCGGCCGGTAGAATCCTGCCACCTGGTCCGCCGTTCTGTACCGTTCCACTGGCAACGGAAGCCTGGCCACCAGCACATGATCCGGTTGCAGCCCGAGCTTCACATCCCGTATCGCCACAAAACTTCTCATCAATAGTCCCGCCGCCACCAGCAGCGTCAACGAAAGCCCCACTTCCAGCACCACCACTGCGTCACGCAGTCGTCCGTGCCGGAATCCGCCGCTAATCCCTTTCCCGCTGTCCCGCAGCGGCTCGTTCAAATCCTTTCGCGCCGCTTTCAGCGCCGGCACCAGCCCAAACACCAGCGCCGTCAGCACCGCTACGCCCAGCGTGAACGCCAGTACCGGCATATTCAGCCGGATCACCGCTTCCGCCGGGATGATATTCTGCGGCATCAGCGCCACCAGCGACTTCAGCCCTCCCCACGCCAGCAGTGTCCCCACCGCCGCCCCGCCCGCTGCCAGGATCACGCTCTCCACCAGTAGCTGCCGGATCAGTCTCCATCGGTTCGCGCCTAGCGCCGACCGGATCGCAAACTCCTTTTCCCTCGTCGTCGCCCGCGCCAGCAACAAATTAGCCACGTTTCCGCAGCCGATCAGCAGCAACAACCCCACCGCCGCCAGCACGATGTAAAGCGTCGCCTTAAATCTCCCCACCACCAGATTCGTCAGCGACTCCATTTGCACCGTAAAGTGTTTCGGGTATTCCGTCGGGTACACCATCGCGAGACGCTTTGCCACCACCGTCAAATCCGCTTCCGCCTCCTTCACGGAGACGCCCGGCTTTAAATGCCCCAGCAGGAACCAATGCTGCTGAAACGCCCCAGCGATGGTCTTACCCGTCGCTGCTCGGCTCGGCTTTTGCGGAATCCACAAGTCCGCATCGCCCCATCCAAATCGCGGGGGCATAATCCCAATCAGCGTTCTCGATACCCCATTCAGCACAAATGTCTTATTCACAATTCCCGGATCGGCACCGAAGCTCTTCACCCACGTCTTGTACCTCAGCACGAACACCGGCGGCGCTCCCGGCTCGTAGTCCGCAGGCTGCATCACCCGCCCCAGTTGTGCCGGCATCCCCAAAAACTCAAACGTCCCCGGCGTCACGAAGTTTCCGTCGAAACGTTGCGTCCCTTCTCCCGCCCGGTACAACACGTCCGTGTTGTCATTGGCGATAACGCCGTCAAATACATGATTCTGTTCCACATAATCCAAAAACTCCGGCCCGATGAACCCGGCTCGGCCTCCGGGCTCGCTCCGTTCCGTGTCATGGATTTGTACGGACATGTACCGCTGGGCATCCGGGTACGGAAACGGCTCCATCAGGATGTTGTCGATTACGCTGAAAATCGCCGTGGACGCCCCAATCCCCAGCGCCAGCGTGATCACCGCTACCACCGCAAAGCCCGGAGCCTTCCGCAAGTTCCTTAGTGCATACCGGATATCCTGCCCTAGCGTTCCCATGCTCACCCCCGTCAAGCTGTATTAGTCCCCGTCCACCCATATGGCGGCGAATTCATGTCGCCATTTTTGCCTGGCTCCTGGCAGCCGGGCTTCCGCCGTTCTCGTGCTCAGGCGCGCTTCTCGGAAAGCCCGGCGTACGCGTCTCTCTCGCTTAAATACGCACTCTTTCGTAATTTAGTTCGACGCCACGGCGCCAATAAAGTTGCTACCCCCCCTGGGTTTGCACATTTTGTCTCCTATCGCCTGACGAACTGGCATTGTTCCCATGGTTTTTCAGCCGTTTAAGATGCCGTTTAGATAAATTTCTCTTCCGGCTCAAGGAAAGATCTGCGGTCCTGCGGTGGTATTGCCGGAGCTGGTCCTACCGGAATAGATTTCCCGCGTGTGGAGAACTCTTAACGCTCCGAGACATTCCTGCGTGCTGCATGCTCCCCAGGTCGCTTGTGCGCGTGGAGTTTGCGCTGCTGCAAATTCTCCTTGCCAAATCGATGCTCCTGTGGTATACTATTTATTAAGTACATCTGTAGCCGCTTCCGTTGCCTCCCTGCAGCCCCCGTTCCGTTCTCAAGAATGCCCTGAAATTGCACAATTTTTGCGCAATCTAAGTCCTTTAGAATCCGCACTTATTCAAGTGTTCATTCTAAATAACTTAAAATCCTTTAGAATGAACACTTATGAAAAACATGGGGATAGGGGGGAATGGTTAACTAGGAATCCGATGACTATTCCTGCCCTGGGCGAGTGCGCGAGCCGAAGGATCTCTATCCCGAGGAGCGTCGCGACGAGCGATCTGTCTCCTCGCCTTCCGCCCTTATCTCTTTACTTCGCCGCTTCACTACCGCCCACATCCAGCTTTCTCACCAACCACGGAATAATCACCTGCCGGAAAATCACCGGATCGGGCCACACTTTCACCTGCCGCCCCAGGTGCCCGCCCTGCGGATTGATCCACGCCTCTTTCGGAACGTCGCCGGTGTTCAGGATCAAGTAGGTGTCCGAAATCGGCACCTGCGTATCCAAAGCTCCTGCGATGAGCAACATCGGCGCCGTCGGCTTCCCCAGCAGCCCCTGCGTCACCAGCGACATCTTCGGGAAAATGTTTGCCAGGTCATCCACCGTTTTCGCGCCTTCATAAATCGACATCAGCGCAGGACCAAGACCGAAAAGATACTCGCGATTTCCCAGCGTCTTGTTGATCACAAAATCTTTCTGGAAAGTCGCGTCTGCCGGCGGCGATTGCGCCACCACCGCTTTCAATCGCGCATGCTCCAGAATTGCCAGCTTTGTCGCCCAGTACGCCCCAAAACTCTGGCCATCCATGCCGATCCGCGTCTTATCCACTTCCGGCCGTGTTTGCAGGTAATCGATCACGCGAGAGAATTCGCGCTCCGCCGTTTCGCTGGCTTTGATTGGAGCCTGTCCCGTACCGGGCGAATCAAGCCCGATAAATCCGATTCCGTACGGCAGGATGGCGCCGAAGTTTTCGGTAAGATCTTCTTTGCGGCTATCCAAACCGCTGATGGCGATCACCAGCGGCACCGGCCCTTTCGCATTTTTCGGCAGCCGCAGATAGCCGACGATCTCCGATCCTTCAAACGGGATGCGCACGACTTCCAGCGGAGGATCCATCAGTTTTGCATGCGAGAGAAACGCTTCCAGTGCTTTCGCGTACGCGCGCTGCTTGCCCGGAGATGCCGGCACCGGCCACCGTCCGAACGAATACAATCGCCACGCTTTCACGTACAGCGCGCTCGCCTTCGTTGGATCAGTCGCTTCGGTCGCTTTGGCTTGCGCCATGTAGCGATCGGCAACCGCGCTGAACCCCGCAGCCCATTCGTCATAATCGCTCGTTTTGATTGCAGCAAATGCCTCGCGCACATCCGCAGGATCGAGCCCGATCAGCGGATACATCCCATTGTCCGCGCGCTTGATCGCCTCGGTCTTGATTTCCTCGAGCGTTCGTTCCTTCTGCTGCGCTCGCGCCGCGTTCGCGAACGCAAAAAGAATCACGAACAGCAAGGAACCAACCCGCTGAAGTCCCCTATTGGAATTCATTCACATTGCCCCTTTCAATCTCGCCAGCGCCGCATCGTAGTACGAGGAATCGTAATAGGTCTTGGGAAAAGGAATCGACCCGCCCCGCATGCCCGTGAATTCGGCGCGCAACTGAAGCACGTTTCTAAAACCGTCAAGATCAAGCGCCGCGTCCTCCTCAAATCCGCCTGGACCAGTCATGCCGGACTCGTACGTCTCCGCCGCGACTTCCGGCGCAAGGTGGAATTCTTTGATCCACAACTCGATGACCTGCTGTTTGTTGGCTGGCGCCATCAACCAGCGCTGGGCCTCAACGATCGCTGCAAGAAATGGGATCAGTGCATTGCGGTGTTCCTGCGCCCAGCTCCGCAACGCGAAAAAGCCCGCCGCTTGGTAGGGTCCTATGAGTCCTTGCACGGAGCCCAGGCTGACAAAGCCTTCCCGCCTGGCCACAATCGAACTCGGGGGGCCAAGCATGGAGCCCGCATACATCTTGTGTTCGCGCATGGCGATGAGCCGCTGCGGAGTCGAGCCGATGGCTTTCAATTCATAGTCCCCCATGTTCAAACCGCCAAGAGACAGGATTTTCATCAGTTGCAGCGCGTAGGCCGTGTTCGGCGCATCCACGATCAGCGTTTTTCCCTGCAATTCCTTGATCGCTTTGATTTCCGGCTGCACCATCAATTCGTTTTGCGAACCTTCGCCGCCCATCACGATGATCACGTCCTGGTGAGCGAGTTCGACCATCGCCACGGCGTTGTCCACCGCAAGGTAGGCAAGATCACCTTTTCCGGCAGCCAGGTTCGCGCGCAAGGCATAGGAATTCGGCAAGTTTTCCGTCTCCACTTCAATCCCGTATTTCGCAAAAAGTCTCTCTTTGTCCGCAACGACAAACTGCATCGGACGCCCCAGCAGCGTCAGCACTTTTATTTTTTGCGGGCTCGGCGCCTGCGCGCACGTGCTGCCGCTAAGAAAAGCGGCAAGGAAAATTACATAAAGCGCATTTCGATATTTGCTCACGGCGCTCCTTCGTTCAGTTTGTCCAGCGACCATTTCGTTACCGGCATGGGATCGAGAATGGGCTTCCCGAGATTCGCGCAGCTCAGCGCGTACAACCCCGTGTCGGTCGAGGTCCAAATGATGTTGCGGTCCCACTCGATAAAAACGTTGTCGACGGTGCGGTCGTAGCTTCCGAATTTTTTCAGATCGCCGCCTTGCGGTGGCACGAAGTAAGCAACTTCTTCGGGCTTGTAAAGGTCTCCAATGTCGTAGCAGCGCAGTCCCGCGATGAAATAGGAATAAGCAATAAACTCCTGCCGCGGTTTCCCCGGCGCTTTCAGGTGCGGTGGATTGTGCGCGCCGAAGCGCCCGCGCTTGAAACAGAAATCCTTGTACGGCGCTTCCGGTGGAGGCACGGGCCGTGGAAGCTGCGCAACCGCAACCGGGTGCTCTTCGTCGCGAATGTCGATGACCCAGTTCGGCAAATAAATCTGGTTGCAGTCGGAGTTCGTGGTTTCGCCGTTGGTGATCACGAAGCCGCGGTCGAGAATGCCGCAATAAATCGTGTGGAATGCGATGCCCATTCCGGAATATTGCGTGGGCGGCTCGAAGCGGCCGATCTCTTTTTGGTGCGTGGGATCGGAAAGATCGAGAATGATAAAACCATTGCAGCCGAAAGCGCCGTAACCGCGGTTGCCGCCATCCTCCAGTTTTTTCGGAACATACACAGGACCGTGGAGTCCCGCGAACGGCGTCTGGTCCGCAACAACCCTCGGCGGAACGAGTTTCGACCAAATCCATTTGTTGTATTCAGCTTCTTCGCCCTTACGCGAGCCGGGAATCCACCACATCGAGACTTCCTTCG